>NZ_JBITGZ010000033.1:0-72715 GCF_044457565.1 Kitasatospora sp. NPDC050543
CTCAAGGAACGGACACTTCCTTCGAGCCACTCTCGTGAACTCTCCGGGCGCTTCGCTCTTTCGTGTTCCAAGCTTATCAGATGTTTTCCGCTCCGATTTCCGGAGTTTCGCTTTCCGACTTGCTTTCCGCCGCCCCTCTCGGTGCGACTCCGGAACTCTACGGCCACCCCGCCGCCACAAGCAAATCGTCCCGTCCCGGAGCTCCGGGACGGGACGATCTCAGGCAGGACTGCGCGTCAGCCGCGGCCCATCTCCTCCGCGATCGCCGCCGCGAAGGCGTCGATGTCGGCCTCCGTGGTGTCGAAAGCGCACATCCAGCGCACCTCACCGGTGTGCTCGTCCCAGAAGTAGAAGCGGTAGCGCTTCTGCAGCCGCTCGCTCACCTCGCGCGGCAGCAGCGCGAACACCGCGTTCGCCTGGACCGGGCGCACGACGGTGATGCCTTCGATACCGCGGACCGCGGCCTCCAGGCGGCGGGCCATCGCGTTGGCGTTGCTCGCGTTGCGCAGCCACAGGTCGCCGGCCAGCAGGGCCTCGAACTGGACGGAGACGAAGCGCATCTTCGAGGCCAGCTGCATGGACATCTTGCGCAGGTACTTGAGGTTGCGGACCCGCTCCGGGTTGAGGACGACCACGGCCTCGCCGAGCATCAGGCCGTTCTTCGTCCCGCCGAAGGAGAGCACGTCGACGCCGACGTCCGTGGTGAACGCACGCAGCGGCAGGCCGAGCGAGGCGGCCGCGTTGGCGAGGCGGGAGCCGTCCAGGTGGACGAGCATGCCGCGCTCGTGGGCGTGGTCGCAGACGGCCTTGATCTCCTCGGCCGTGTAGAGCGTGCCGAGCTCGGTGCTCTGGGTGATGGAGACGGCGAGCGGCTGGGCGCGGTGCTCGTCACCCCAGCCCCAGGCCTGCTGGTCGATCAGCTCGGGGGTGAGCTTGCCGTCCGGGGTGGGGATGGTGAGCAGCTTGATGCCGGCGATCTTCTCCGGGGCGCCGCACTCGTCCACGTTGATGTGGGCGGTGCCCGCGGCGATGACCGCGCCCCAGCGCGGGAGCAGCGACTGGAGGGCGACGACGTTGGCGCCGGTGCCGTTGAAGACGGGGAACGCCTCGGCCTTGTCGCCGAAGTGCCGGCGGAAGACGTCCTGGAGGTGGGCGGTGTAGTCGTCCTCGCCGTAGGCGACCTGGTGGCCGCCGTTGGCGACGGCTATGGCCGCCAGGATCTCCGGGTGCACGCCGGCGTAGTTGTCGCTGGCGAAGCCGCGGACGGCCGGGTCGTGGTGGCGCCGGGCGTCCGTCGCCGGGGCGTCGGTGGCGGCGGCGTCGGTGGAGTGGATCATCGGGCTGTCAGCCACAGGTGCTGTCCGTTCAGTTCTGCTGCGCGGCGGTCCCAGAGGCCCGCCAGGGTGTCGGCGAGGTCGGCGGTGTCGGTGAAGCCGGCGAACTTCGCCTCCGGCTTCTCCGCCCGCATCTCGGGACTGACCAGCGCCTTGATCACCAGGATCGCAGCCGCGGCGGTGGGCTCGCCATCCTCGGCGGTGGTCTCCTTCTTGAAGGAGTCGGCCATCGCGAGGGTCCAGGCCTCGGTGGCGGCCTTGGCGGCCGCGTAGGCGGCGCCACCGGCGGTCGGCTTGTGCGCGGCGGCGGCGGACACCATGGCGTACCGGCCGGAGGCGCTGCGGACCAGCGCGGGCTGGAAGGCCAGCGAGGTGTGCTGGAGGGTGCGCACGACGGTGTCGTGCAGGAAGTCCCAGTCGTCGATCCGGGTGTCGAAGAACGTCTTGCTGCCGCGCCAGCCGCCGACGAGGTGGAACAGACCGTCGACCTGGCCGTGCTCGGCCTCCAGGTGGTCGGCCCAGTCGTGGACCTCCTGCGGGTCGAGCAGGTCGATGACCTGCCCGCTGACCTTGGCGCCGGGCACGTCCGTCCGGACGGCCTGGAGGGCGGCGTCCAGGCGCTGGGGGTCGATGTCGGCGGCGACGACGGTGGCGCCGCCGGCCGCGAGGCGGCGTACGACGGCCTGGCCCGCGGGGCCGCTGGCCCCGGCGACGGCGATCACCTTTCCGGTCAGGGCGCTCATGCGGCGACCCCCTGGATGCCGGCGCCGGTGATGCCGGTGGTGGCGGCGATGACGCCGCTCAGCTTCTTGGAGAGGGCCTCGAAGAACATGCTCAGCGGGAACTCGTCCGGCAGGACGGCGTCGCACAGCGCCTTGTTGAGCGCCTTGCCCTCGGTGATGTCGAGCGGCAGCGCGTCGGTGCCCTTGGCCCAGGTGGAGGCCGGGTGCGGGGTGAGGTACTTGGAGACCAGCTGGTAGGCCGCGATCCAGTGGGCGGTCTTGGGGCGGTCGATGCCGTCCCGGTAGAGGGTCTCGATCTCGCCGCAGAGCGCGTTGGTCACGTCGGCGACGCGGGTCCAGTCGATGCTCAGGCGGTTGTCGCGCCAGCGCAGCGCGTCGTGCTTGTGGAGGTAGGCGAAGAGCAGCTGGCCGCCCATGCCGTCGTAGTTGCGCACGCGGTCACCGCTGACCGGGAAGCGGAACATCCGGTCGAAGAGGATCGCGTACTGGACGTCGCGGCCCTGGGCGTAGCCCTCGGCCTGAAGCTTGACGGCCTCCTTGAAGGCGGTCAGGTCGCAGCGCAGCTCCTCCAGGCCGTACATCCAGAACGGGCTGCGCTGCTTGATCATGAAGGGGTCGAACGGCAGGTCGCCGTGGCTGTGGGTGCGGTCGTGGACGAGGTCCCACAGGACGAAGGTCTGCTGTGCGCGCTCCTGGTCGGTGAGCAGGCTCGCGGCGTCCTCGGGGATCTCCAGGCCGAGCAGCTCGACGGCGCTGGTGGTGACGGCGCGGAAGCGGGCGGCCTCGCGGTCGCAGAAGATGCCGCCCCAGGTGAAGCGCTCGGGGGCCTTGCGCACGGCGACGGTCTCGGGGAAGAGCACCGCGGAGTTGGTGTCGTAGCCGGCCGTGAAGTCGGTGAAGGTGATCGGCACGAACATCGGGTTGTCGAAGCGGGTGCGCTCCAGCTCGGCCAGCCAGTCCGGCCAGACGACGTTCAGCAGGACAGCTTCCAGGTTGCGGTCCGGGTTGCCGTTCTGGGTGTACATCGGGAACACCACGAGGTGCTCCAGGCCGTCCTCGCGCTGGGCGGCGGGCTGGAAGGCGAGCAGGGAGTCGAGGAAGTCGGGCTCTCTGTAACCGGTGTCGGCCCACTTGCGCAGGTCCGCGCGGACGGCCGCGAGGTACTCGGCGTCGTGCGGGAAGAGCGGGGCGAGCTCCTCGACGGCGCTCAGCACGGTGGCGAGCAGCGGGTCGACGGTGTGGCGCTGCACGGCGGCCAGGTCGATGGAGCCGTCCTTGGACTGCAGGGGGCGCAGGGCTTCGACGGCGGTCTTGAGGCGCAGCCAGGCGGGGTGGCCGGCGGTGCTCTCCGCGGGAGCGTCGGCCGCCACGGCGAGCCTCGGCGAAAGATTCTGCATCAGGGACTCACTTCGACAGGAGTTATTTCGACGCTTACACCATAGATACAGGAGGTTCTCCTGTTCAAGGGGGGTTGGAGCGCGAAGTCTGCAAGTACGCTCGGCTACCGCCCGGCTACCGGTCGCCCGCCCGGGGACCGTGGCCGGGCCCGGCGGGTGGTGTCCGGGATGTGGACGGGCGTCCGGATGCTCTGGACAGCGGTACCGACGGAGTGCGAACCTCCCGCCATGCTCCCGGCGGTGATCCTGGTGGCCCGACGCCACATCGACCTGCTCCGGGTGTCCTGTTGCTGTTGTCCGCGCGGCTGTCGCTGCCGCTGCTGCTGACGCCGGCCCGGGGGCACCGCGGACGTGGTGCCGTATGCCCGACGATGCCGCCTGTGTCCCGGCGCCGCCACCGGGGAATGCAATCCGCCGTGGAACGGCGGACCGGGCTGTGCCGGCGCGCCCTTTCGCCTCCTCTCCTTCCGTCCTTCGCCGCGCCCTCTTCTGGAGCCCGTCCATGACCTCCGCCCGCAAGCCGTCCCCGATCGCGTCGCCCACCGCGTCCCCGAGTGCCTCCGCGAGTGCCTCCGCCTGCGGCTCTCCCGGCACCTCCCCTCGTGCCGCGCTCCGCGCGAGCCCTGGCCGGTCCTCGGGTACGCCGCGGGGCACGTCCCTGGCCCCGGGCCGGGGCCGTTCGCGGGCCGGCGCCGCGCTGCCCGTCGCGGCGCTGCTGGTCGCCGCCGCGCTGGCCGGCTGCGCCCCGCAGGACGCCACGACCTCCGAGGCCTCCGGTGCCGGCGCCGCGTCCGGTGCGGGCGCCGGGTGCGCGAAGGGTGCGCTGGCCACCAGGACCTCGGGCACCCTGACGATCGGGACGGACAAGCCCGCCTACGACCCGTGGTTCTCCGAGGACAAGCCGGAGAACGGCAAGGGCTTCGAGTCGGCGGTGGCGTACGCGGTGGCGGATCGGCTGGGCTACCCCAGGGAGAAGGTGAGCTGGGTGGTCAGTCCGTTCAGCAAGACCACCTCGCCCGGCGCCAAGGACTTCGACTTCGACGTCAACCAGGTGTCGATCAGCGCGGAACGCCGGCAGGCGGTGGACTTCTCCTCCGGCTACTACGACGTGCGCCAGGCCGTCATCGCGTTGAAGAGCTCCAAGGTGGCCGGCGCCAGGAGCGTCGCCGAGCTCAAGGGCGCGCGGCTGGGGGCCCAGGTGGGCACCACCAGCCTGGCCACCATCAACGACGTGATCAAGCCGGGTGCGCAGCCGGCCGTCTTCGACGACAACGACCTGGCGAAGGCGGCGCTGAAGAACGGCCAGATCGACGCGCTGGTGGTGGATCTGCCCACCGCGTTCTACATCACCGGCGCCGAGGTGACGGACGCCCAGGTGCTCGGTCAGTTCGAGGGGCTCCAGGGCGGGGCGCGGAGCGAGCAGTTCGGCCTGGTGCTGGACAAGGGCAGTGCGCTGACGGCGTGCGTCAGCCAGGCCGTGGACGCGCTGCGGGCCGACGGCACGCTGGCGGGGCTGGAGAAGCAGTGGCTGTCCGACGCCGTCTCCGCGCCGGTCCTGAAGTGACGGCCCCCTCGCCCGGTGGTGGGCTGCTCAAGGGTGGTGCGCCGGGCGCCGGAGGTGCAGCGCAGGGCGCCGGGGGTGGTGCGCCGGGTGGCGGCGCTCCGGCGGGCGATGCGGGGCGGGGCGGCGGCACCGGCGAGGGTGGCCCGGACGACTACCGCCCGTCCGCCCGGCGGCTGGCGCATCAGGCCTACCGCCGCAGCCGGGCCCGCCGGTCGGTGCTGATCGCCGGGCTGTCCACCGCCGGGACGGCCCTCGCGCTCTACCTGCTGGTGGTCAACTCCCCCGGCTGGCAGCGCACCCGGGAGACCTTCTTCAACCTCGGGTACGCGAAGCAGGCGCTGCCCGAGGTGCTCAAGGGCCTGCGGGTGAACCTGGAGCTGATGGTCTGCTGCGGGGCGCTGATCCTGCTGTTCGGTCTGCTGCTGGCGGTCGCCCGCACACTGCGCGGGCCGGTGTTCCTGCCGGTGCGGCTGCTGGCGACGGCGTACGTGGACTTCTTCCTCGGCCTGCCGATGATCATCTGCCTGCTGGCGATGATCACGGGTGTGCCGGCCCTGCGGCTGACCGGGGTGACCACCGACCCGCTGCTGCTCGGCGGGGCCGCCCTGGTGCTGACGTACTCCGCGTACGTCTCGGAGGTGTTCCGCGCCGGCATCCAATCGGTGCACCCCAGCCAGCGCGCGGCCGCCCGCTCGCTCGGGCTGAGCAACGCGCAGGCGATGCGGTACGTGGTGCTGCCGCAGGCGGTGCGCCGGGTGGTGCCGCCGCTGCTCAACAACCTGGTCTCGCTCCAGAAGGACACCGGGCTGGTCTCGATCGGAGGCGTGATCGACGCGGTGTACGCCGCGAAGATCATCACCGCGCACTCCTTCAACTACACGCCGTACGTGGTCGCGGCCCTGGTCTTCATCGCACTGACCATTCCGCTGACCCGCTTCACCGACTGGATCACCGCGCGGATGAACCGCCGTCAGCACCAGGGAGGTGCGGTATGACCGATGCGACGTCCCGGCCGGTGCTGCGGCTGGAGTCGGTGCGCAAGGCGTTCGGCGGGCAGCTGGTGCTGCGCGACGTCGACCTCACCGTGCCCGAGCACTCCGTCACCGCCCTGATCGGAGCCTCCGGTTCGGGCAAGTCCACGCTGCTGCGCTGCGCCAACCTGCTGGAGGAGATCGACGACGGCGCGATCTTCCTGGACGGGGAGGAGATCACCGACCCCCGGGTGGACGAGGACGCCGTGCGGCGGCGGATCGGCGTGGTGTTCCAGGCCTACAACCTCTTCCCGCACATGACCGTGCTGGAGAACATCACGCTCGCCCCGCGCCGGGTGCACGGCACGCCCAGGGCGCAGGCCGAGGCGGCGGCACTGGAGCTGCTGGAGCGGCTCGGGCTGGCGGCCAAGGCCGGGGAGTACCCGGACCGGCTCTCCGGCGGGCAGCAGCAGCGGGCAGCGATCGCCCGGGCGCTGGCCACCGGGCCCCGGTTGCTGCTGCTCGACGAGATCACCGCGGCACTCGACCCGGAACTGGTGGGCGAGGTGCTGGCGGTGGTCCGGGATCTCAAGGCGCAGGGGATGACGATGGTGCTCTCCACCCACGAGATGGGCTTCGCCCGGGAGGTGGCGGACCAGGTCTGCTTCCTGGACGCCGGGGTGGTGCTCGAACAGGGCACGCCGGAGCAGGTGTTCGGCGATCCGCGGGAGGAGCGGACCCGGCGGTTCCTGAGCCGGATCGTCGCCTCGGGCCGACTCGACCCGGGAGTCTGACGGCTGCGGTCAGATGGCTGAGGTCGGACGGCGCTGCCGGCCGGAGGGCGACCGCAGAGGTCCTGCCCCAGGCGTCCTACCGCGCACCGCACGCCCCGCCGGAGTGATTCACCCCGGCTGGGCACCTCTGCGCGCCCCCGTACGCGCCCTGCTGCGCGGCCCCGTGATCGGTGATCGTGGACGGTACACCCCGTACGCACCGGTCGGGAGGGGCGCCGATGCACGGATCAGCCGTTGTCAGCTGGCTGCTGGCGGCGCTCACCGGCGCCTCGGGCTGCTACTGCCTCGCCCGGCTGCGTGGCTCCGGCTGCGCATCCTCCCCCGGCGACGCCCGACGGCTGCCGAGCCACGAGTCGGACGCGGCCGAGGCGCTGATGGGCCTCGGCATGGCGGCGATGGCCGCCACCGGCAGCACCGTCCCGCCCGCCGTCTGGGCGTGGCTGTTCGGCCTCCCGGCCGCCGGGTTCCTGGTCGCCGCCCTCGCCCCGGCCACCCCGGCCCGCCGGGCCCACCGTCTGCACCACGCGATCGGCGCGCTGGCGATGACGTACATGCCGCTGAGCATGGCCACCGCTCCCGCGCACGCCCACCACGCCGGCGCGGCCGGCCTGCCGCTGCTGACCGGCGCGCTGCTCCTCTACTTCGGCGGCTACACCCTCTGGGCCGGCAGCCGGCTGCTCAGCACGCCCGGCGGCACCCTGCCCGCCGGCACGGCGGGCCTGCCGCAGGCCTGCCGGCTGACGATGGGGATCGGCATGTTCGCGATGCTGCTGACGCTCTGAGGCGGGTCCGGGCAGGGTATGGCTTGGGCCGGAGCCGCCGGCCCCGGCCGCCTCGGGTCAGTCTTCGCTGTCGCGCGGCGGGGAGTCCGTCAGGACGCAGCCGCTGCCCGCGACGGGCCTGCGGTACGCCCCGGGCGGGAGGTTGATGCTGAGGTCCGCGTCGCAGTTCATCCAGAGGGTGCCGGGCGTCGGCGTGAGGTCGTAGCTGCGCACCCGGATGAAGAACCCGTCGCCGATCTGGAGCGGCATGGTGCCCGGGTTGCGGCCGCCCATCGAGTCCTTCGCCGCCCGGGCGAAGGCCGCCAGGTCGGTGTACAGGCCGTACGTGACGTACCGGCTGCCGGAGTCCTCGTCCGCGGCCTTGGCCGTACGGCAGCGGATGGCCGAGGCGACGCCGGCCGGGAGCTTGGACTCGGGCCTGGAGTCGTCGCACGCGCCGCGATGCGCCCTGATCAGGGCGGCGACCTCGGCGTTGTCGTGGATGGTGCGCAGCCGGCCGTCGCCGTCGCCCTGGGCGGCGAACGCGTAGATGCCGCCGCCGACGAGGACCGCGGCGAGGGCGGCGAGTCCCGCCTTGGCACCGGTCGAGATCCGGCCACGGGCCGGGGCGGACCCGGCGGTGTCGCCGGACCAGGCCATCAGCGGAGGCTGCGCGGGGGGTCCAGCGGGCGGGGGCGGCGGCGGTGCCAGCGGCGGGGGCGGGAGCGGCGGCCCGGACGCCGCCGGCTGCGCCTCGTCGTGCCCGTACCCGAACTGGCCGTTGTCCATGAGTCCCCCGCTTTGCGCCCAACATGATGACGCGTCAGTTCACTGACGCGAACGACCATTCTGTCCCCTGCAAGGCCGGATGATCAAAACCTGGTACGGATGGTCGCCGAACCGGCGAGGAACGGCGACACGCCCGTGACAGTGGCCCGGGCAGGCGTGCCGGCCGGGCGGAGCGCCGCGATCGGTTTCAGCCGCGTGGCGTTGCTCACTGGTGGCCGGAATGCATATCGCACCCGCCGGGGAGCGCATAGGTTGGAGGCAGCGCACTGTCGCGCTCCGCGCGTAGTTGGGGGAGCCCCTGCCATGACGGCCCTGCTCGGCCTGTTGCTGCTCGGACTGCTGCTGTCGACCGTGGCGCCACGCCTGCTGGCCCGGGCCGGCTGGGCCGAGCGGGAACCCGTACTGGCGCTGCTGGCCTGGCAGTGCCTGGTGGTCGCGGTGCTGCTCTGCTGTGTACTGAGCCTGGTGCTGGCCGCCTCGGCCGCGCTGCCGCCGCTGCGGGAGCTGCTGTTCGCCGGTGCGCCGCACGGCGTGGAGGCGGCGTACGGGCTCCAGGGTGCCGAGGGCTGGGGGCGGCTGTGTGCCGCACTGCTGGCCGCCGGTGGGGTGCAGACGATGCTGGCGCTGACCCGGGAGGTCCGTTCGGCGCGGGCGATGCGTACCCGGCGGCATGCCCAACTCGCTGACCGCGCACCGGAACTGCCGCACTCGGTCGGCAGTCCGCGCAGGCGCAGGGAGCGACTGGTGGTGCTGGAGAACGTGCGGCCCGAGGCCTGGTCGCTGCCCGGCCAGGGGGCCCGGCTGGTGGTGACCACGGGCGCCCTGCAACAGCTGACCGACCGGGAGCTGGCCGCGGTGCTCAGCCACGAGCGTGGGCACGTCCGGGCGCGGCACCACTGGCTGTCGCAGTGCGCCCAGGCGCTGGCGAGCGGGTTCCCCGGGGTCGGGGTGTTCAGCGCGTTCCGCGATCAGGTCGGCGAGCTGGTGGAGCTGGCGGCGGACGACCGGGCGGCGCGCCGGCACGGGCGGACCACGACGGCACTTGCGCTGGCGGAGCTCAACCTGGGGCGCGGGGTGTTCGGCGCCTGCCCGCCGGGGCTGGCGCAGGCCCCGCGCCGGGTGGACCGGCTGCTGGCGGATCAGCCCCGGCTGCCGGTGCTGCACCGGCTGCGGCTGACCGTCGCCGCGCTCGGTGCGCCCGCCACTGCGTTGCTCCTGGCGGCCGCACCCGGGTTGTCCACGCTGCTCTGACCGCCCTGCGGAGCGTCCGCCGGGCCGTCGGCGGCGGCGCTGGCGGCATCAGGACGGCGCCCCAGGACGGCACAGGCCGCAGTCAGCTCGGGTCAGGTCGGGTCGCGTCGGGTCAGGTCAGGCCGCGCGCGGGAGGCTCAGGGGGAGCACGTCGACGGCTTGTCGGACGGCCTCTCGGAGAGCTTTCCGGACGGACGGTGGAGGGTGCGGGCCAGCACCTCGCGGTGCAGCGGGCGGGCCTGGTCGTAGCGAGCGCGACCCTCCTCGGTGAGCATCACGAAGATGCCCCGGCGGTCCACCTCGCACATCGTCCGCGCCACCAGGCCGGCCTTCTCCAGCCGCCCGATGAGGCGGGACAGCGCGCTCTGGCTCAGGTGCACGGTGTCGGCCAGCTCCTGCACGCGCTGGGGACCGATGGCGGCCTGCTGGCATTCGGCGAGGCGCTCCAGCACCTCGAACTCGCTCATGCCGATGCCGTGCCGCTCGCCGAGCTCTCGGTCGAGCGCACAGGTGGTCGCGGCGTGGCGGGCGAGCAGGTCGCGCCAGCCGGCGACCAGGGCCACCTCGGTGACGGAGTCGAGTTCGGACACCGGGCCAGGGTAGGCGCTCCCGTGAACTTATTGCAAGCGAATTATATCCGCTTGCATTGATTGCACATGCATGTAGTCTCCTCCCTATGACTCCGCCTAGCCGCTCCGACTCAACCAACGACCTCTCAAAGCCCTCTGACGTGTCCTCAGCCGGACAGCCGCACTGGACCCCACGACTCTGGGGCGCACTCGTCGTCCTCTGCGCGGCGATGTTCCTGGACGCCCTGGACGTCTCGATGGTCGGCGTCGCCCTCCCGTCCATCGGCACGGACCTGCACCTGTCCACCTCCGCCCTGCAGTGGGTGGTCAGCGGCTACGTCCTCGGCTACGGCGGCCTGCTGCTGCTCGGCGGCCGTGCGGCCGACCTGCTCGGCCGGCGCCGGGTGTTCCTGGTCGCGCTCGGCGCCTTCGCCGCCGCCTCCCTGCTGGGCGGCCTGGTGGACGACGGCGGCCTGCTGATCGGTGCCCGCTTCCTCAAGGGCGTCAGCGCCGCGTTCACCGCCCCCGCCGGGCTGTCGATCATCACCACGACGTTCCCCGAGGGCCCGGCCCGCAACCGCGCGCTGTCCATCTACACCACCTGTGGCGCCAGCGGCTTCTCGCTCGGCCTGGTGCTCAGCGGTCTGCTCACCTCGGCCGGCTGGCGCTGGACCTTCCTGATGCCCGTCCCGGTAGCGCTGCTCGCGCTCGTCTTCGCCATCCGCATGCTGCCCCGCCCGGCCGAGAACGAGCGCGCCTCCGGCGGCTACGACATCGCCGGCGCCATCACCGGCACCGCCGCCGTCCTGCTGCTCGTCTTCACCGTCACCGAGGCGCAGGGCGCCGGCTGGCTCAGCCTGCGCACCGTCGGCTCGCTGCTCGCCGTGATCCTGCTGGCGGCCGCCTTCCTGATGATCGAGCAGCGCACCGCGCACCCGCTGGTCCGGCTCGGCATCTTCCGCAACGGCGGCGTCTCGCGGGCCAACCTGATCGCCTTCACGCTGATGGGCTCGTACGCGGGCTTCCAGTTCATCGCCACCCTCTACCTCCAGCGACTGCTGGGCTGGTCCGCCCTGGAGATGGCGTTCGGCCTGCTGCCGGCCGGCGCGCTGGTCGCCCTCTCGGCGACGAAGATGGGCGCGATCGTCGACCGCTTCGGGACGGGGCGACTGCTGCCGATCGGCGTGCTCGCGCTGCTGCTCGGCTACGCCGGGTTCCTGCGGCTGGACGAGCACAGCTCGTACGTCACGCTGGTGCTCCCGAGCATGATCCTGCTCGGCATCGGCTTCGCGCTGGCCTTCCCCTCGGTCAACATCGCCGCCACCGACGGCGTCGCCGACGAGGAGCAGGGGCTGGCCTCCGGACTGGTCAACACGGCCTTCCAGGTCGGCGGCGCGATCGTGCTGGCGGCGGCCACCGCGGTCATCACCGCGGGCAGCGGCGGCGGTGAGAGCGCCCAGGCCCAGCTGGACGGCTACCGCCCGGCCCTGCTGCTGGTCACTGGGGTCGCCCTGGTCGGCTTCGTGGTGGCGGCGACCGGCGCCGCGATCGACCGGCGCAAGCGGTCGATCCCCGTCTCCGTACCCGACTATGATTACCCGTCAGCCGACCTGAAGACGCCGAACGACTCCAAGGTGCTCGCCGAGCGCTGACCGCACCGGCACATCACGGCATCGCCCACCCGGCCGGCGGCCCTCGCCGGCGGGTGGGCGCGCCGGTTCCACCAAACCCCCGTGTTGGTGGAACCGGCGCGTCCGCGTACGAACCTCACGCCGTCCCCGCCCCCCGGCGGGGCGGCATCGGTGCGGGCGCCGGGCAGTATATTGGCCCGGAGCCAACGGACGTACGGAGCAGACACGATGGCACCTCGTGGTGATTCGGTCAACGAGGAAATGCGCCGACGCTCCCGCCGACGCATCATGCGCGCCACCGTCGAACTCGTCGACCAGCACGGATACTCCCGCACCACACTGAGTGACATAGCCGAGCGGGCCGGACTCGCGCGCGGGCTGCTCTCCTACTACTTCGAGGGCAAACGACTGCTGATGCAGTGCGCCACCCACCGGCTGATACACCTGGAGCTCTCCCGGGCACTGGCGGAGCTGGCACCGGACGCCTGCCCCGAGGCCAGGCTCGCCCGGGCCATCGACGCGGTGCTCGGGGTGGCACTGGCCCACCCCAGGGTGATGCGCTCGCACCTCGCACTGATCCTCGACCCGGACACCGGCGCCTTCGTCCAGGACCCGGAGCAACAGCGGCTCGGCGCGATCCTCCAGGACGTGCTGCGCGAGTGGGGCGCACCCGATCCGGTCGCGGAACACGCGGTGCTGCGCAGCGCGCTGATGGGCGGCTGCATCGGGGTGTTGCTGCCGGGGGCGGAGCTCCCGCTGCCGCCGATCCGGGCGGACCTCTTCCGGCGCTACGGGCTCGCCTGGGAGCTCGGCCTGCCGCCGCAGCCGGGCCCGCCGGCCAGCGCGCAGCCGCCGGCGCGCAGCTGAGGCGCGGCGGACGGGACACCAGCTGCGCTCGCCGGCTCGGACTACCGGTCGGGGCGCTCAGCGCTCCGCGAGGATCGAGGAGAGCAGCTCGATGGTGCGCTCGGGCGTCAGGCTGTCCACGCAGAGCCGCTCCATGACCTGGACGTACGCGTCGACGTCGTCCCGCTTGTCCAGGTAGAGGGCGCTGGTGAGCTGCTCCAGGTAGACCACGTCCGCGAGGTCCTGTTCGGGGAAGCGCAGGATGGAGAAGGCCCCGCTCTCGCCCGCGTGCGCGCCGAAGCGGAAGGGCATCACCTGGACGACCACGTTGGACTGCTCGGCGATGTCTATCAGGTACTGGAGCTGGCCGCGCATCACCTTGGGCCCGCCGACCGGCCGGCGCAGCGCCGCCTCGTCGATGACGGCCCACAGCCGCGGGCTGTTGCCCTCGGTCAGCAGCTTCTGGCGGCGCTGGCGCAGGCTGACCCGGCGTTCGATCTCCTCGTCGCTGATCACCGGGCGGCTCTGCCCGAAGACGGCGCGGGCGTACTCCTCGGACTGCAGCAGGCCGGGGATGAACTGCACCTCGTAGGTTCGGATCAGGGTGGCGGCTTCCTCCAGACCGACGTAGGTCTGGAACCAGCCTGGCAGCACGTCGTTGTAACTGTGCCACCAGCCGGACTTGTTGGCCTCGCGGACGAGGCCGAGCAGGGCCTCCCGCTCGGCGCCGTCGTCCACGCCGTAGAGGCTGAGGAGGTCCGCCACGTCGCGCTCCTTGAAGCTGACCCGGCCCAGCTCCATGCGGCTGATCTTGGACTCGGACGCGCGGATCGCGTACCCGGCGTCCTCGCGGGTGATACCTCGCGCCTCCCGGAGCCGGCGCAGTTGTGATCCCAGGAGGATCCGGCGGACCATCGAGCCGCCGCCCGGCTGAACTGTGGTCATGCGGTCGAAACCTCCACCTTGGGCAAACAGGGCACAGTCTGCCATCAGTTGAGCGCTCACGGTGCCGGTACTGACGGATCTATCTATCAGTTAGGTATCGGAGACACCAGGATGCACGTGCATTCGGCGCTTGCATATGCCAACAGTGCGATTGCACGTGAATCGACTCTTGCATCTGCAGTGAGCGCAGAGGACCATGGTGCACGTGCACTTGCACATCCCTGGCAATCCCGCGGGCTCCGCGTCGACACCACGCGCGACACCGCACACCGTCCGGCGGCGCAGCAGCGCGACCGGGCGTTCGTGTGCGCGCGCGGGCCGGTCGAGGGGGCGGCCGAGCGGCCGAGCGAGTCGGAGGTGACCGGCATGACCCCGGCGGGTCCAGCCGTGTCCGCCCCCTTATGGGAGGAGCTCTTCATGAGCACCGGTACGGCCCTGGCGGTCGACCCCCACGTGGTCACCTGTACGCTCGCTCCCCGCTACGAAGCCGTCAGAACCGCGCGCGACTTCGCGAGAACCACCCTCCACCGCTGGGGGCTCGGCGACCTCTTCGACGATGTCGCCCTGGTGGCGTCGGAACTGGTGACCAACGCGCTGCGGCACGCCGTCGGCGCCCGCCCCGAGCACCTCGCCGGCACCCCGATCGCCGATCTCTCGGCCTTTCCCCTCCAGGCGGGGCCGCAGCACGCGCCGGACGCGCGGCTGCCGATCCGAATAAGCCTGGTGCACCGCTCACCGCAGGTGGTCTGCGCGGTCAGCGACCCGAGCAGTACCGGGCCGGTCGCCCGGGAGGCCGACTTCGTCGCCGAGTCCGGCCGGGGCCTGCACCTGGTGGACTCCTTCAGCCGCTCCTGGGGCTGGCACCCGCTGGCAGGCGCGGGGAAGGTCGTCTGGGCCCTGTTCGAGGCCGAGGAGCAGCCCGCCGCCGTGCAGGAGTCCGGTGGCCGGCACCGCCGCTCGGCCTAGCCTGCGGGAGAACCGGCCCGGGCGCGCACCACGGCGCCCGGCGAGCGGGCGCGGCGTACCCGAGCAGGACCGCCGGCGGGTCCGCGGGTGGGTCCGTGAGCGCGTCCACGAAAGACTAAAGGCCGTCGTGGTGTCAGCACCCACGACGGCCCCCCGATGGTGAGGGCGGATCAGACCGCCAGATGGTCGAACTCCCCGTCCTTGGCCCCCAGCAGCAGTGCCGCTATCTCGGCCCGGGTGTATATCAGCGCCGGACCGTCCGGGAAGCGTGAGTTACGCATCGCGACGTCACCGCCCGGCAGTGCGGCGAACTCGACGCAGTTGCCCTGAGAGTTGCTGTGCAGGCTCTTCTGCCAGACCACTCCTTCGAGGTCCGCAGCCGCCATGCCGTTGTACGTGTGGTGCATAGAAGTCTCCCGAAGAGCTCCGGAGTTGTCGTCCGGCTCGGCGCCCCGGCCGCACAGTCGCGAGCGACCGGCCCGGCCCCTACCGGCCCGGTGTACGCCTTACTTGACGTGATGATAGCTCCAGTGCACGTGCATCAGCACGGGACGTTGCAGGTGCATGATGGTCAACACGAAGTGATGCAACCAATTCCGGAACCATTCGACGGCGGTGCATAAGGGGACATAGCCGAATGAACCGGAGAAGGCGTGCTCACCGCGCGTAGGCGGCGCCCTGCTCAATGTTGATCTTCGAACGCCGGGAGTCGCCCCGCCGTGACCCACAGTCAGTCACCTCGCCCCCTGTGAGACATCTCACTTTGGACGCGTACGGACTTGCGGCGGTTCACACCCGTGCGGCCCGACGTGATTATGCGGACCAATTTGCTGAGCTATGTCCCAATTGCGGGGGCACTGACCTCGCATTCCCGGCAGCCGAATGCAGGTAGCCCGGCCTGATGTCCTACGATCTCCGCCATGAGCACCGCAGCCATCCCGGGCGCGCCACTGCCCGTCCGTACGCCAGGCTCCCGTGCGCGGGGGCGCCACCGCCGACCCGAGCGCCCCGAGATCCCGGCCGGCTCCCCGGCCCTGGTGCTCGCCGTGCCCGCGACCGCCGGACCCGAGTCCCGTTCCGTCGTGGACGAGCTCCTGTCGATCGTCCGCAGCGAGCAGTCCGGCGTCGAGACCGCCGCCGGCTACCTTCCGGACGCCTCCGGCGAGAGCCCCACCGACGCCCCGACCGTGGCCGACCTGCTCGCGCAGGCCGCCGAGGCCGGCATGCCCGCGCCGGTGGTGGTTCCGCTGCTGCCCGGCCCGCACGGCTTCCTCGCCGAGCTGAACGAGCTCGCCGCCGCCGCCGGATCCACCGTCACCGATGTGCTCGGCCCGCACCCGCTGCTGGCCGAGGCCGTCCACGTCCGCCTGTCCGAGGCCGGGCTCGCCCGCGCCGACCGGGCCAGGCTCTTCGCCATCGCGACCTCGGCGGACGGCGTGGTGCTGACCACCGTCGGTGGCGAGGAGGCCGCCGCCGCGGCCGGGATCACCGGTGTGCTGCTCGCCGCCCGGCTCGCCGTGCCGGTCGTCTCCGCCGCCCTGGACGTCCCCGGCTCGGTCGCGGCCGCCGTCGAGCACCTGCGGGCCACCGGCTCGGAGCGCCCGGCGCTGGCCCCGCTGGTGATCGGCCCGGAGGCCGACCCCGAGCTGCTCGCGACCGCCGCCGAGGAGACCGGCTGCCCCAGCGCGGCCCCGCTCGGCGCCTACCCGACGGTGGGCCAGCTGGTCGCCTCCACCTACCTCGCCGCGCTGGAGCGGGAGCTGGCGGCCGCCGAGGCCGAGCTCGCCGCCGCGGAGGCCGAGCAGGCCGGGCCGGCCGAGGAGCAGTCGGCCGAGTAGTCGGCTCGTTCGCGCCGAAGGGGTTCCGGGTCCGCCCGGAACCCCTTTCGCGTTGCGCCGCCGCCCGGCCCTCGGGCTGCGGGACTCAGGATCCGGCGGTGAGCCGGCTGGTGGACGCCGCGGCGTCCTTGAGGGCCAGCGCGGGCAGCAGGACGGGACGGGCGCCGCCCGCCACCGCCGGGGCCGGCGTCGTGGCGGCGTTCCACTGCGGCACGGCGGTGCCGCCCGCCCCGGGCTTGCGCACCTGCACGGCGCCGGCCTCGCCCGCCCGGCGCAGCACGATGCTCTTCGGCGCCGACGACTGCGGGTCGAGCCAGAGCTCGCTGCCGGCCGGGCCGGCGAACTCGCAGTCCAGCACCGCGATGTCGTCCGGCCGGCCCTCCTGGTCGGCCTGGAAGGCGATGCCGGCCCGGCGATAGCCGGTCAGCCGGCAGCGGCTGAAGGTGACGCTCTCACCGGCGAGCTGGTGCCGGGCGGTGGCGACGGCGTAGTCCGACTGCCCGGCGGCGTCGATCAGCAGGCCGTCGAAGACCGTCCCCTTGTCGCGTCCCAGCGAGTGCAGGGCCACTCCCCCGGCGGCGTTGCCGTACAGCACGCTCGCGGTGTAGTCGAAGTCGTTGAGGTAGGCGCCGTGTTCGATGCCCCAGCCGCCGTTGTGGTAGCCGACGAACTGGGTGACCACGTGGTGGTGCTCGGCGTTGAGCCAGACGAAGATGCCGTCCTGCAGGTTGTTGTGGGCCAGGCAGCGCTCGAAGGTCCAGACGCCCTCGCTGGTCTCCGGCCACTCGTAGCCGGAGGCCCCGGTCGCGCCCTGGACGCCGACCGCGACGCAGTCCACCGCCCGGCCGCCGCTGCCGGCCCCGAGGCTGAAGCCCGTCAGCCGGTAGGCGCGGGGGGCGGGTTCGAAGACGGTGCGGGAGGCCACGCAGGACTCGTACGTGATGTCGTCGGAGGGGCCCTGCGGGGTGCGGGTGTCCAGCGGGCCGTCCCACCAGTAGGCGTCCTCCCAGGTGTCGTGGCTGACGCAGCTGCGGAAGGTGATGCCGTGGCTGCCGTGCGGGACGAAGGCGTGGTTGCCCGCGTCGCGGACCACCACGCCCTCGACGACCGTGCCCCGGCTGCTGTCGGCGAGCAGATGGAAGTGCAGGGCGTAGCGGCCGACGACGGGCGCGGTGACCGGGGTGGCGCCCTGCGGGCCCTGCCAGCTCTCGCGGGTGTCGGTGCGCGGGCCGAGCCAGCGCAGTGCCGCGTGCCGGACGTCGGGCGGGCGGGAGCTGGTCAGGTGGATGTGGGCCCGGCCGCCGGCCGTGCCCTCGACGCGGACGTTGCGGGTCAGATTGAGCACCTCGGCGCCGAGGGTGACGCCGCCTCCGGTGGCCACCCGGGGGTGGGCGTGGGCGAGCGGCACGTCCAGCGTGACGGTGTTTCCACTGACGGTCCTGATGGTGCGCAGGTCGTAGGAGGTGGAGAAGTCCGCCTCGCTCGGGGCGGCGGTGGGGGTGACTGCGAGTTCGTCGCCGGGCTGCCAGCCGGCCGGGGCGGCGGCCAGCTCGATGGTGGTGTCCCCCGCCTTCAGCGCGGCGGCGGCGCGGACCCAGGCGGCACGGGGGGCACCGTCGAGGCGCAGGTAGCCGGCGCCGGTGACCCAGAGGCCGGTGTCGGTGTCCAGGACGCTCATGCCGTCGCCCTTGAAGCGGCGCTCGTCGACGGCGGGGAAGCGCAGGGTGTGGGTGGCGGTGCCGGCGGGGGCGAGCGCGAGCGCGCCGCGGACCTCGACGTTGCCCGCCGAGCTCAGGGTGAGCGTGCGGTCGGAGGCGAAGACCAGCACGCCTGATGGTTCGATGACGATTGATCCGATTTCCAGGTCAATGTCCAGAATGACCCGGTCTGCGATGCGAACCGCGCTGCGCGGACCCGGCACCGAGCCACCCCAGCCGGCCGGATCGGACCACCGGCGCCCACTCTCGTCCACCGCGGGCGGCGACTGCCCCGCCGCCGGCGGCGGGCCGCCGTGGGTGTGCCCGGGGTCCGCGCCGGGGTGCCCGGAGCCGGCGGCGGGGGGTCCGACTGATGGTTCGTGGGCGTCGCGCCCGCTCAGCGAACGGCGTAGCAGCTCCTCGCCGGAGACCGCCGCCAGGGCGCTACCGACGGCCAGCCAGCGGATCATCGTCCGCCGTCGCAGCGGCCGGCCCGCACCGGCCCCGGCGACAGGGCCATTGGTCCCGCCGGCCGGCCCGCCCCCGGTGTTCCGCTCGTCACTCGCGACCATGGCCTCGTAGCCCTCCCCCCAGACGGCTGCGTCATGCGCTGACTCCTGAAGCATAGGCAGATCTCGCCGACCGCAAGGGGCTTGTTGGAAACCGCCCGTTTCTGATCATGTCGGACACTCTGTCGCGATCTTGCGGAGGCCTCGTGAGCAAGCTCACACATGTTTGCAGTTTGAACTTAAGTCTGCTTAACGTGCTGCCGCTCGTGGTCACACGGGCCCAGTTCACCCGCAACGCCGAGGCCTGCCGTCGGGTGCGCTGGCAGCGCGAAAACGCACCACGGCAGGCGCGGGGGACCCAGGTAAGCCGCCCCGGACCGGTCCCACACCGGTTCAGGGCTAGGGGTGAAGCCGTGCTCAGTACGGCCGGGCAACTCCAGCCCGAATCCGACAGCTCACCTCGCAGGCGTGGGAGAGGAACGCTTCTTCATGCTGCCCACCAACGGCACCCGTCTGTCCAGCCGCACCCGCCGCCTGATCGCCGCCGTCGGCGTGGCAGGCGTCGGCCTCTCGATCCCCTGCCTCGCCTCCGGCACCGCCTCCGCCGCTTCCGTCGCCACCTGGGACAAGGTCGCCCAGTGCGAGAGCGGCGGCAACTGGGCCATCAACACCGGTAACGGCTTCTACGGCGGCCTCCAGTTCACCTCCAGCACCTGGGCCGCCTTCGGTGGCACCGCGTACGCCTCGCAGGCCAACCTGGCCACCAAGGCGCAGCAGATCACCATCGCCGAGAAGGTGCTCGCCGAGCAGGGCCCCGGCGCCTGGCCCGTCTGCTCCGTGCAGGCCGGTCTGACCAAGGGCGGCCCCGCGCCCGTCCTGGACACCACCGCTCCGGCAGCTCCGGCCGCTCCGGCCGCCCCCGCCGCCAAGGCCCCGGCCCCGGCCGCCCCGGCCGCCAAGGCCCCGGCCGCCCCCGCCAAGAGCGACCAGGGCACCGGCAAGTCCTGGTCGCAGCAGCACGGTGCGCACGCCTCCAGCTACACCGTGATCGCCGGCGACTGGCTCTCCTCCATCGCCGACAAGGAGAACGTGCAGGGCGGCTGGGAGCGCCTGTACGAGCTCAACAAGTCCGTCCTGACCGACGGCCCGAACGTCATCTACCCGGGCCAGCACCTGTCCCTCGGTGACGACAAGGCCGACGCGGAGCACTTCGACTGGTTCAACCGCTCCGCCGCCCCCGCCGCCAAGGCCGAGACCAAGCCGGCCGCCGCCACCGCCACCAAGGCCGCCGCGACCACCTCGGCCCAGACCGCGACCGGCAGCAAGGCCGCCGCGGTCTCCTTCGCGCAGTCGAAGGTCGGCCAGGCGTACATCTACGGCGGCACCGGCAACGGCGGCTGGGACTGCTCCGGTCTGACCCAGGCCGCGCTGCGTGCCGCCGGGATCTCCATCCCGCGCGTCGCCGCCGACCAGGCCGCCGCCAGCACCCACGTGTCGCTGGACAAGCTGCAGCCGGGCGACCTGCTGTTCTGGTCCAACAACGGCAGCGACTCGGGCGTCTACCACGTCGCGATCTACACCGGCAACGGCAGCTACGTCGAGGCCGCCAACCCGAGTGCGGGCGTCAGGGTCGAGACCATCGCCAACTGGGCCCCGGACTTCGCCGGCCGGGTCTGATCCCAGCGGCGCGGTACGCCGCGGCCCCCGGGAGGAGTCTGCTCGCTCTCCCCGGGGGCCGCGGCGTACCCATCAACACCGGGCCGTACCGGTCCCACCGGGCCATGGTCAAACGCTGGACCTCCGGGCATGCTGCTGCTCAGCACCCGAGGAGGAGTCACCATGGCCCAGGTCACCGTCACGCTCGACGCCAATCTCGCGATCGACGTGATGCTGCTCTCCGGTACCGCCAGCCCGCAGGACGCCATCGAGCTGATCGTCCGCGACTACCTGGCCAGGGGGCGGCGCACCGAGAGCCGCACCACCGAGGCCGCCGACGGGCAGCGCCTCGCCCAGGAGCAGCCGCCCGTCCAGGAGGGCTAGGGCCGCTCCGACGATGCCCCGCGCGCGCCTGACCGACGCGCATGGCGGACGGGCCCTGGGAGGCCGCTTCCCGCGTCCCGTGCGGGCACGGGGCAGCGCGGCGCGCCCGGGCAGCGTGAAGGCCCCCGGAGGATCCTCCGGGGGCCTTCACGGCTCGGCTCACGGCCTGGGGTTCACTCCCCGCGGCCCGGCCGGGCGCCGGTGGAGCCGCGCATCACCAGCTCCGGCTGGAACATGAACTCCCCGCGCTGCGCGGCGTTTCCGCCGACCTCCTCCAGCAGGGCGTCGACGGCGGCGATGGCCATCGCCTCGACCGGCTGGCGGATGGTGGTCAGCGGCGGCTCGGTGAAGGCGATCAGCGGCGAGTCGTCGAAGCCGACCACCGAGACGTCCTGCGGCACCGACAGGCCCCGCTGGCGCACCGCCCGGATCGCGCCGAGCGCCATCATGTCGCTGCCGCAGACGATCGCCGTGCAGCCCTTGTCCAGCAGTGCGCCGGCAGCCGCGTGGCCGCCCTCGACGCTGAACAGGGTGTGGTGGACCATGGCCTCGGCCTGCTCCTGTGTGAGGCCGAGCAGTTCCTTCGTGGCGGCGGTGAAACCCTCGACCTTGCGCAGCACCGGAACGTAGCGCCTGGGCCCTATGGCCAGGCCGATCTGCTCGTGGCCCAGTTCGACCAGGTGCTGGACGGCCATCCACATCGCAGAGCGGTCGTCCGGCGAGATGAACGGGGCGGAGAACCGCTCGCTGTAGCCGTTGATCAGGACGAACGGGACCTGCCGGCCGGTGAGTTTGGCGTACCGGTCGTGGTCGGCGGTGGTGTCCGCGTGCAGACCCGAGACGAAGACGATGCCGGCGACACCGCGCTCGACCAGCATCTCCACCAGTTCGTCCTCGGTGGCGCCACCCGGGGTCTGGGTGCAGAGCACCGGCGTGAAGCCGTGCCGGCTGAGCACCTGCTCGATGACCTGCGCGAGGGCCGGGAAGATGGGGTTGCTCAGCTCCGGGGTGATCAGCCCGATCAGGCCGGCGCTGCGCTGGCGCAGCCGGGTGGGGCGCTCGTAGCCGAGCACGTCCAGCGCCGCCAGCACGGTCTGCCGGGTGGTGGCGGAGACGCCCGCCTTGCCGTTGAGTACGCGGGAGACGGTGGCTTCGCTGACCCCCGCCTGCGCCGCGATGTCTGAGAGTCGCGCCGTAGTCACGATCCCAGAGCCTATTGCAACCATGTCAGACCGCCCACCAGCTGGTGCTGTCCGCCGCCAGGACCGTCCATCCGTCCACCGCACCGTCCTTAGGCTCGCTCGTGCCGACGGCGTCGGCGGAGGAGAGCATGATACGGCCCGGCGTCGCGATCCGGACCGGCTCGGCGGAGGCGTTCACGGTGCAGACGAAGGAGCCCTCGGCGCTGTCACGACGGAAGACGAGCGTGCCCTCGGGGGAGTCCAGCCAGGTCACCTCGGTGCCGGCGCCGAGCGCGGGGTGCTCGCGGCGGACCGCCAGGGCGCTGCGGTAGAGCTCCAGCGTGGAGGTCGGGTCGCCGCTCTGCACCTCGACGCTCAGCTCGGCCCAGGAGGCGGGCTGCGGCAGCCAGCTGGGGCCGCCCGGGGTGGGGCCGAAGCCGTACGGGGCCTCGGTGCCGGACCACGGGATCGGGACCCGGCAGCCGTCGCGGAAGCCGTCCTGGCCGGCCTTGCGGAAGAACGACGGGTCCTGGCGGACCTCGTCGGGCAGGTCGGTGACGTCCGGCAGGCCGAGCTCCTCGCCCTGGTAGAGGTAGGCGGAGCCGGGCAGCGCGAGCATCAGCAGGCTGGCGGCGCGGGCCCGGCGCAGGCCGAGCTCGCGGTCGCCGGGGGTACGGATCTGGGTGCCGCCGGCCGGGTTGGCGAAGCGGGTGGCGTGCCGGGTGACGTCGTGGTTGGAGAGCACCCAGGTGCTGGGGGCGCCGACCGGGCGCATCGAGTCGAGCGACACGTCGATGACCTCGCGCAGCTGCCCGGCGTCCCAGTGGGTGCCCAGGTACTGGAAGTTGAAGGCCTGGTGCAGCTCGTCGGGGCGGACGTAGTTGGCGGTACGGGCCACCGTCGGGGTCCAGGCCTCGGCGACGCCGATCCGCTGGCCGGGGTACTCGTCGAGGATGCGGCGCCAGGTGCGGTAGATCTCGTGCACGCCGTCCTGGTCGAAGAACGGCATCACGTCGCTGCCGAGCAGCTTGAGCTGGTCGTGCGAGCCGAGGTCGGGCAGGCCGGGGGCCTTCACCATGCCGTGGGCGACGTCGATCCGGAAGCCGTCGACGCCCATGTCGAGCCAGAAGCGCAGGATCGAGCGGAACTCGTCGGCGACGGCCGGGTTCTCCCAGTTGAAGTCGGGCTGCTCCGGGGCGAACAGGTGCAGGTACCAGTCGCCGGGGGTGCCGTCGGGGTTCTCGGTGCGGGTCCAGGCGGGGCCGCCGAAGATGGACTCCCAGTCGTTCGGCGGGAGTTCGCCGTTCTGGCCCTTGCCGGGAAGGAAGTGGTACCGCTCGCGCAGCGGGGAGCCGGGGCCCTCGCGCAGGGCCCGCTGGAACCACTCGTGGGCGTCCGAGGAGTGGTTGGGGACGAGGTCGACGATGATCCGCAGGCCCAGCTCGTGGGCGTCGCGGATCAGCGCGTCGGCGTCCAGCAGGGTGCCGAACATCGGGTCGACGGCGCGGTAGTCGGCGACGTCGTACCCGGCGTCGGCCTGCGGGGACGCGTAGAAGGGGGAGAGCCAGACGGCGTCCACACCGAGGTCCCTGAGGTACGGCAGCCGGCTGCGGATGCCCGGCAGGTCGCCCATGCCGTCGCCGTTGGAGTCGGCGAAGCTACGGGGGTACACCTGGTAGATGACCGCTTCCCGCCACCAGCCTCTGGACTCACCGGCGTTCGCGACGGCCGTGGTGACGGCGGTGGGGGCGGCGGCGGTGGACCGGGAGGTGTCGGCCAGGTTCTGGGTCATGGACTGTCATCCCTTGGGGACTAGGTGTCGTCCCGGCCGCCGGGGTGTGGGCGGCCGGTGCGCGTCAGCAGGAAGAGAGGGGAACGGCGCTCGGACTACGACTTGGAGGCACCGGCCGTCAGGCCGGTGACCAGGTGGCGCTGCACCAGGTAGAAGAGCACCGAGGACGGGATCGCGATCAGTACGGCGGTCGCGGCCATCAGGTTCCACTGGGCGTCGTGCTCGCTGACGAAGGTCTGCAGGCCGACGGCCAGGGTGTAGTTGTCCGAGCTGAGCATGAAGGTGGAGGCGAAGGCCACCTCGGCCCAGGCGGTGAGGAAGGAGTAGAACGCGGCGACCGCCAGGCCCGGGCGGGCCAGCGGCAGCACCAGCCGCCAGAAGGTGCCGAAGGGCGAGAGCCCGTCGACCCGGCCGGCCTCGTCGATCTCCACCGGGATGGTGTCGAAGTAGCCCTTGAGCAGCCAGGCGCAGTACGGGACGGTGGTGGTCGAGTAGACCAGGACCAGCCCGAGGTAGCTGTCCAGCAGGCCGAGGGTGGAGAGGATCGTGTACATCGGCACGATCAGCACCGCGATCGGGAACATCTGGGTGACCAGCAGCGACCACATCAGCGGGCGGTGGCCGGGGAAGCGCATCCGGGAGACCGCGTAGCCGGTGGTCGCGGCGATCAGCACACCGAGCACGGTGGTGGCGCCGGAGACGATGAAGGCGTTGCCGAACCACCTCAGGAAGTCGGTGTCGAACAGCACCTTGTCGTAGTTCGACAGCGACATCTTGTCGAGGATGGCGCCGGGGTGGAGGTAGTCCGTCTTGTCGGGGCCGAGCGAGACGAAGACGATCCACAGCACCGGGAACAGCGCGATCAGGCTGGCGAGGATCAGTGCGCCGTGCGAGAGCGCCTTGGCCAGCGGGGCCTGCTCGCCGCGGCGGCGGACCTTGGCGGCCCGGGCGGCCGGGGCGCCGGCGCCCGCGGTGAGGACGGTCGGTCGGTCGGTGGTGGTGCTCATCGGGTTACCTGCCTTCTTGGTCGCTGGGGTGCGGGGGCGTCAGCCGTTGGCCTGCTCGTTGCGGGCGAGCCAGCGACGGTAGAAGGCGGTGAAGACGATCAGGATGGAGAGCAGGATGACGCCGTAGGCCGCGGACTGGGCGTAGTCGCGGGGCTGCTGGCCGAAGCCGAGCCGGTAGGCCCAGGTGACGAGCAGCTGGGCGTCGGGCGCGCCGTTGCCGAAGAGCAGGAAGATGACGGCGAACTGGTTGAAGGTCCAGATCACGCCGAGCAGGACGACGGTGCTGGAGACGGTCCGCAGACCCGGCAGGGTGACGTGCCGGAAGCGCTGCCAGGCGGTGGCGCCGTCCATCTCGGCGGCCTCGTACAGCTCGGCCGGGATCGACTGCAGGCCGCCGAGCAGCGAGATCATCATGAACGGCACGCCGACCCAGGTGTTGACCAGGACGGCGGCGGCCTTCTGGCCCAGCGGGTCGTCCAGCCAGCCGGGCTCGGGCAGGTGGAGGGTGTGGAGCAGGCTGTTGACGGCGCCGCCGTCGGAGAGCATCAGCCGCCAGGAGAAGACCGTCACGAAGGTGGGTACGGCCCAGGGCAGGATCAGCAGCAGGCGGTAGAGGCCGCGCCCGCGCAGCTTCTGGTTGAGCAGCAGGGCCAGGCCCAGGCCCAGGCTGTAGTGCAGGCAGACGCAGAGCACCGTCCAGGCGATCGTCCAGACGAAGTGCGACCAGAAGCGGTCGTACGAGCCGGGGCCCCACAGGATGTCGGCGTAGTTGTCCAGGCCGACGAAGTTGTAACTGGCGGGGATCGAGTTGACCCCGATCTTGCGCGCCGAGTTGAGGCTGGTCGCGTCGGTGAGGGTGAGCCAGACGCCCTCGCAGAGCGGGTAGATCACCAGGACGCCGAGCACCAGGACGACCGGCGCGATCATCGCGTACGCGTACCAGTGCTTGCTGTACGAGAGCTTGAGGCGCTGCACGAGGCCGGGACGCGGTTCGCGCTCACGGCTGCCCTTGCCGGTTGCGCCCTGCACGGCGACTGCCATTTGGTGACACCTTTTCGGGAGGTCCGCAGCCTCGCTACGGCGACTGCTGTTGGTACGGGGCGGCCGGGTGCCCTGGACCACGGCCGAGGGCCGCCCGGCCCACCGGGTCACGGTGGGCCGAGCGGCTGCGGGTGCTACTTGGCGAAGCCCGGGAGCAGCTTCGCGTAGTCGGTCGCGACGGTGTCCATGGCGTCCTTCGGAGCGGCCTGGTCCTGCGCGATCTTGCCGAGGTTGGTGCCGAGCGAGGCGAACAGCGAGCTGTACTCGGGCAGCTCGGGGCGCGGGCGGGCGCTCGGCAGGACCGCCTGGAAGCCGGCGATGCCCGGGTCGCCCTTGACCTCGGGGGTGTAGGCGTCGGCGCGGGTCGGCAGGGTGGAGTTCTTCTGCGCGATGAACGCCTGGCTCTCGGCCGAGGTCATGAAGGCGGCGAACTTCTCGGCGGCGGCCTTGTGGGCGGCGTCGGAGCCGGCGTACACCGAGATGTTGTGGCCACCGGTGGGGGCGCCGGACTTGCCGGCGGAGCCGCCGGGGACGGCGGCGATGCCGAGGTTGGTCTTGTCGGCGAAGGCCGAGCCCTTGTAGATGTTGGTGATCTCCCACGGGCCCTGGATGATCGCCGCGACCTTGCCGGCGTTGAAGGCGTCCATCATGTGGGCGTAGGAGTCCGCGGTGACGTCGGCCTTGACCGTGCCTGGCGCGGTGAACATCGACTTGTAGGTGTCGATCGCCTTGAGGGCCTCGGGCGAGGTCACGGTGATCTTCTTGCCGGCGGCGTCGACGGTGTCGGTGCCCTCGCCGAAGAGGAACGGCATGGCGTAGTAGCCGTCACCGGCGCGCATCCAGAAGCCGTCCACGCCGGCCTTGTCCTTGAGGGCGGCGGCGTCGGTCTTCAGCTCGTCCCAGGTCTTGGGGGCGGCGGTGATGCCGGCCTTGGCGAAGAGCGCCTTGTTGTAGAGCAGGCCCAGGGTGTCGGTGACCAGCGGGATACCGTAGGTCTTGCCCTGGTACTTGGCCTGCTGCATCAGGCTCGGCTGGAACGCGGCGGCGTCGGCGGCCGCGGGGGTGCCGTCCAGCGGCTCCAGGAAGCCAGCCTTGGCGAAGGCCGCGGTCCACCCGACCTCGGAGCGGAACGCGTCCGGTGCGCCCTTGGCCCCCATCGCGGTCTGCAGCTTGTTCTGCGCCTGGTCGAACGGCACGCTCTCGAAAGCGACCTTGATGTTCGGGTTGGCGGCCTCGAACTTCTTGACCAGCTCCTGGTAGTTCGGCGCCTCGTTGGTGGCGTTCGAGGTGTCCCAGTAGGTGATGCTGACCGGCCCGTCGGCCTTGCCGTCTGAGCTGGAGCCGCTGCTGCCACAGGCAGCCATCGAGGCCGCGAGGGCCACAACGAGGGCAGAGGCCGCGATGCCACGCCGCATGAGAACTCCTAGGGAGGGGTGGGGGTGCCCGATTTTGGTGGAGGACGGCGCATAATGGCTGTCCCGTTGCCGACTGCGCCGTTGCGGCC
Organism: Kitasatospora sp. NPDC050543; assembly: GCF_044457565.1. Taxonomy (NCBI): domain Bacteria; kingdom Bacillati; phylum Actinomycetota; class Actinomycetes; order Kitasatosporales; family Streptomycetaceae; genus Kitasatospora; species Kitasatospora sp. NPDC050543. Next base: position 27,171 of record NZ_JBITGZ010000033.1, read on the forward strand.
GCCGGGCTTGGGGAGGAACGTAACAGCGATGGAACCGGCACTGAAAGTCCTTGCAGCAACTTTCTGCAACTTGCCGGGGATCGTTACGTCCGTGTGTCCTTGATGTTGCCGCACGGTAGTTGATGGGCGTCGCCGTTGTTACGGTTCGCCCGATTCGCCCACCCTGACCCGCCGCCCGCCGCCCCACCCGTCGGCACTCACCGTTGCCGCAAGAACCTTGCAGGCGCTCGACCAGGGAGATCGCAGGATGCACAGCCGGCTGTCGGTGGCGGAGCCCGGGAACCTGCCGTACGGCGTCTTCACCCCGCTGCGCGGCAGTCGGCCCGCGGGCGAACCCCGGGTGGGGGTGGCGGTCGGCGAGCGGGTGCTCGACCTGTCCGCCGTCTGGGCCGGGACGCCGCTGGGCGCCGACCTCGCCACCGGCTCCCTCAACCGCTTCCTGCGGCGCGGCCCGCGCGAGTGGGCGTACGTGCGGGCCCGGATCACGGAGCTGCTGACCGGCGAGGAGCAGCTGCGGCTGGTCCTGGGCAATCTGCACCGGATCGACGAGGTGCGGCTGCACCTGCCGGTGGAGGTGGCCGACTTCACGGTCTTCGGGGCCACGCCTCCCGGGCAGCCCGCGACCGCCCGGCACCGCCGGGCCGGGTCGGTGGCCGTCGCGAGCACGTCGTCGGCCGTCGCGGATTCGCCGGCCTCCGCCGGGGGCGCCGAGCCGCCGTGGCGACCGCCGGGCCTGACGGGCCGGCCGCAGGCCGCCACGGGCGTCGGCTACGTCGTCGGGGCACCCTCGCGGGCCGGCTGCGCCCTCGCCGCGGAGGACTTCGCGGAGCACGTGTTCGGCGCGGTGGCGCTCCAGGAGTGGCGCACGCCCGACGGGGAGCCGTACGCCGCCACGCTCGCCCCCTGGGTGATCCCGCTGCACGCCGCCGAGCCACCCGCGGGGGCACACCGGCCACCGGCCGAGCTGCTGGCCGCCCTGACCGCCGACGGGACTCCGCTGCGCACCGGCGACCTCTGCGGGGTGCTCCCCTCCTGACCCTCGCTATTTAAAAGGACAGTCGTCCTCTATATTGAGAGCGCGGCACCGCCGTCAGCCCACCCCTCACCTTGGAGGATCCGTGCTCTCCGACCGGTCGACCGAGATCGTCCGCGCCACCCTGCCCGCCGTCGGCGGCGCCATCGGCGAGATCACCCCGCTGTTCTACGACCGCATGTTCGCCGACCACCCCGAGCTGGAACGCGACCTGTTCAACCGGGGCAACCAGGCGAGCGGCTCCCAGCGCCAGGCCCTGGCCGGCGCCATCGCGGCGTACGCGACGATGCTGGTCGAGCAACCGGGAGCGCGGCCGGGCGCGATGCTCGCGCGGATCGCGCACAAGCACGCCTCCCTGGGCGTCACCGCGCAGCAGTACGAGACCGTGCAGAAGTACCTCTTCACCGCCATCGTCGAGGTGCTCGGCGAGGCCGTCACCCCCGAGGTCGCGAGCGCCTGGGACGAGGTCTACTGGCTGATGGCCGGCGAGCTGACCGACCTGGAGGCACGGCTCTACCAGGAGGCCGGGGTCAAGGAGGGCGAGGTCTGGCAGGAGCTGACCGTGGTGGACCGCACGCCCCAGGCGCGGGACTCGCTCTCGCTGACCCTGCGGCCCTCCGACGGCAGCCCGGCACCGGACTTCCGCCCCGGACAGTACGTCAGCGTCGCGGTGCGACTGCCGGACGGCGCGCGCCAGATCCGGCAGTACAGCCTCTCCTGCGCGCCCGGGCGCGGGCAGTGGCGGATCACCGTGAAGCGGGTGCACGGCGGCGCGACGCCGGATGGCGAGGTCTCCGGCTGGCTGCACGAGCACGTGCGCCCCGGCGACCGGCTCGCGGTCTCCCGGCCGTTCGGCGACCTGACGCTGGCCGACGGTGACACCCCCCTGCTGCTCGCCTCCGCCGGCATCGGCTGCACCCCGATGATCGGCATGCTCGATCACCTCGTCCGGACCGGCTCCACCCGCCCGGTGACCGCGGTACACGGCGACCGCTCCCCCGCCGACCACGCCCACGCCCAGCAGCTCGGCGAGCTCGTCGCCGCGCTGCCCGGTGCCGTCCTGCACCGCTGGTACGAGGAGGAGGCCGACGCGGTCGCGGCCCGCAAGGGCCTGGTCGACCTCGGCGCACCCGACCTGCCGGACGGGGTGCAGGCCTACCTCTGCGGCCCGTTGCCGTTCATGCGCGCCGCGCGCGCCGAGCTGCTGCGCCGCGGGATACCGGCCGAGGCCGTGCACTACGAGGTGTTCGGCCCCGACCTCTGGCGCGCCGGCGACTGAAGCGCGGGATCGGCCCGCGCGGCCGCCGCCGGCCGGGGTGGCGGTGGGGGGTGGCGCCGGCCGAGTCAGCGGGCGTCGCCCCCGGCCCCGGCGGGCCCCGCTCCGGGGGGCTCCTGGCCGTGGGGATTCTCACTGGCGGGCAGCTCGCCGTCGTGGTGCTCGCCGACGGGCGCGATCAGCACCGCGCAGACCCCGGGGGCCGAGAACGGACGCAGGCTGAGCGCCCCCGGGCGGCCCGCCCGCTCGGCCATCGCCGCCAGCAGTCCCTGATGCACCGAGCAGACCACCTCGGGGTGGCGCTGGGCGTTCGGCAGGAACGGGCAGCCGTGCAGCAGGACCTGGGATCCGTCCGGGGCAGCCTCGGGCCGGAAGCCCCAGCGCCCGGCTTCGGCCAGCACCTGGTCGGCGAGCGTGCCACCGGTGCCCGGCTCGGCTGCGCCCCAGCTGCGGCCCGCCCGCTCGGCGCGGGCCGAACGCTCGGCCTCCGCCGGGCCGTAGCCCGCCGACAGCACGTCCACCAGCGTCCGGTACGCATCCAGTTGCTCGCGGGCGGGCGCCGCCACGTACGTCAGCCGGGGCCGGCCACGGCCGCTCGCCTCCTGCGGCCGTACCTCGACCAGGCCCGCCTCGACCAGGGCGGTGAGGTGGTGGCGCACCGTGGTGATGTGCAGGTCCAGCAACTCGGCCAGGCGGCGGATGTCCAGTGGCTCGGCGGCCTCCGTCAGCGCGGCCAGCAGTGCCCGCCGGGCCGGCGCCGCGAGGGCCCTGTGCACACCGGGGTCACTGCTGTCCATACCGTCAAATATACGGTGGCCGCCGCCCGCGCCCGGACGGGAGACTGGGCGGATGCGCATCAGAGCCGTGACCCCGGACGACCTGCCGCTCCTCCAGGACATCGAACGCGCGGCCGGCGAGGGCTTCCGGGCCCTCGGCATGGCGGCCGTCGCCGACGACGAGCCGCTCCCCACCGCGGAGCTGGCCCGCTATCTGGAGGGCGGCCACGCGGCAATGGCGGCCGTCGACGCCGCCGACCGGCCGGTGGCGTACCTGATCGGCGAGCCGGTCGACGGCTGCCTGCACATCGAGCAGGTCTCGGTGCACCCCGACCACGCCCGCCGGGGCGTCGGCCGCGCGCTGATCGACCACCTCGCCGCCTCCACCGACGCGCCCGCGCTCACCCTCACCACCTTCGCGGACGTCCCCTGGAACGCGCCGTACTACCGCAGGTGCGGGTTCCGGCCGCTGGCGGGCGCGGAGCTGACCCCGGGCCTGCGGGAGATCCGGCGGCAGGAGGCCGCGCACGGCCTGGACCGCTGGCCTCGGCTCTGCATGCGCCGCGAGCTGTGAGCCCCGGGTTGTGAGAGGCCAGTGCGTGAGAGACGAGCGGTGAGAGACGACCAGGCTGACCCACGCCGGTGCGCCGCCGTCAGCTGACGCCCAGTCGCAGCACCGTCGTGGAGCGGAACTCCTCTCCGGCCCGTAGCTCGGTGCTCGGGAAGTCGGGGTGGTGCGGCGAGTCGGGGAAGTGCTGGGTCTCCAGCGCGATGCCGGCGTACGGGCCGTACGGCACCCCGCTCGCGCCCGTCACCGCGCCCTGGAACTTGTTGGCGGTGTAGACCTGGATCCCGGGCTCGGTGGTCAGCACCTCCAGGGTGCGCCCGCTCGCCGGGTCCTCCAGCAGCGCCGCGCGGGCGGGGGTGCCGTCCGCCGGCCGGGCGCGCAGCACCCAGTTGTGGTCGTAGCCGCCGGGGCCGGCCAGCTGAGGGTGGTCCTCCCGGAGTGCCTTGCCGACCGGCCGGGCGGTGGTGAAGTCGAACGGCGTACCGGCCACCGGTTCGTACCGGCCGTACGGGATCTGCCGCTCGTCGGCCGGGGTGTACTCGTCGGCGTCCACGGTCAGCAGATGGCCCAGGACGTCGCCGCTGCCCTCGCCGCCCAGGTTGAAGTAGGCGTGGTTGGTGAGGTTGACGACGGTGTCCTTGGTGCTGACGGCCCGGTAGGAGATGGTCAACTCGCCCACACCCGACAGGGTGTAGGAGACGCTGACGTTCAGCCCTCCGGGGAAGCCCTGGTCGCCGTCCGGGCTGTGCAGCGAGAGCCGGACCCCGCCTGGGATCTCCTCGGTGGCCCACATCCGGTGCATGAAGCCGTCCGGGCCGCCGTGGATGGTGACACCGTCGCCGGTCGGGGCGAGCGGATGCTCCACGCCGTCGAGGTTGACGCGACTGTCGGCGATCCGGTTGGCGTACCGGCCGATGGTGGCGCCGTAGTGCCGGGCCGGGCCGAGGAGCTGGTGCAGTTCGTCGCTGCCGAGCACCAGTTGGCCGTCCTCGCCGGAGCGGTCGGGGGCGCGCAGGGTGTGCAGGGTGGCGCCCAGACTGAGCACGCTCGCCTCGTACGGCCCGGCCCGCAGGGTCCAGCGCTCGATCGCCAGGCCGGCGCCGCTGCGCTCGAAGGGCTCACGCCGGACGACCGTCTGCTGCGCGCCGTCCGCCCGGTGCACCGCCATGGCCTGCTCCTCACTGGTCGCCGCCTCGTGCCACGGCCACCCCGCGTCGACTTCTGTGCCGCGGCCAGCCTAGGGCCTGTCCGACGGTTACCGCCGCAGAAGCGCGCGTCGTCGGGCGTCCGTCCCGGCGTGCCGCCGGATCACCCTCGTACGGGGGTCGTACTCGGGCGACTCGGCGGCGCGTTCGGGCCGGACGCCCGGCGGCGCGCGCCCGGCGGGAACCGTCGGACAGGCCCCCGCACCGGGAGGGCGGCCGGCGCGGGACCGGCACCCCGGGCGGCTGGGCTCAGCTCGGGCTGCCGGGCTCCCGCGGGCTCAGCCCGAGGGCGGAGGCCAGGCCTTCGGGCCCGGTGCCGACCTTGCGGTGGACGGCCGCGAGCCGCCGGTTGACCAGGCTCAGGTGGACGCCCAGCTGCTCGGCGATCCGCTGCGGCGGGACGCCCTGCACGGCGAGCTTGGCCACCGCCCACTCGTGCTGGCTGAGCGCGTCCTTGCTGACCGTGCGGAGCCGGTTGGGGCGCAGGCCGGACTGGGCCAGCTCGCGGCGGGCCCGGGTGACCAGGCCGTCGGCGGCGCAGTGCTGGGCGAGCTCGATGCCCTGGTAGAGGTACTCGGCCGCGTCGTCCAGCCGCCCGACCCGGCGCAGCGCACAGCCGAGGTCCACCAGCGCGATGGCGTGCTCGTAGCCGGCCGGGGACTGCCCGAGGTACCGGACGGCCCGCTCCAGCAACTGGACCGCCTTCGCGCCGTCGGCGACCTCGGCGTGCAGCCGCAGCGCGCTGCCGATCGCGGAGGCGGTACCGAACTCCTCGGCGCGGGCGACGGCCTGCCCGGCCAGCTCCCAGGCCCGGTCGGGGTCGTCCGGCGCGAGCGCGACGGCCAGGGTCCCGGCCCAGGGCGCCCAGACCGTGTTGTGCCAGCCGCGCGCCGTCAGCCGGGCGCCGACCTCGGTGAGGGTGGCGGCGGCCGCCGCCCGCTTGCCCTTGGCGAGCAGCAGCTTGCCGTACAGCGAGGGCGCGTCGGGCAGCACCATCGCGGTCGGGTGGTACGGCGGGCCGAAGCGGTACTTCTGGGCGAGCTCCCAGGCCTCGTCGACCCGGCCGCGGGCGAGCAGGGTGTCCACCAGCACGCCGACGGTGTCCCACTGCAGCGGGAGGTCGGGGGCGATCCGCTCGGAGAGCCGCAGGGCGCGGCGCAGGAAGTCCTCGGCCTCGGCGAGCAGGCCGCGGCGGAAGCGGGACAGGCCCATCAGGAAGTAGGCGAAGCCGCGGTGGGCGCCACTCCAGCCCGCCAGCTCGAACTCCATGACCGCGCCCTCGAAGAGCTTCTCGGCGAGCGCCAGCCGGTCGGTGTCCGTGCAGGTCAGCCCGATGATGGCGGGCAGTTCGAAGCCCCAGGTGGGGCCCGTCCAGCTGAGCTCCTGCGGCAGCCGGCCGTCCTCCAGAGCCTCGTCGACCAGCTTGAGCGCCTCGCCGGCGGGCTTGCCGCGCAGGGTGAGGTCCCAGGCCCGCATCGCCAGCACGGCCTGGTCGGCGGAGCCGCTCCCCTGGAGCGTGGCCCAGAGCTGTTCGAGGCGGCGCGAGCGGCCGGGGCCGTCCTCCTCGTCCTTGCGGAAGGCGTGCCACATGAAGGAGGCCGCCTCCAGGCGCAGCCGGCCCCGGGGGTCGGTGGTCCGCTCGGCCTCCTCCTGGCAGACGGTGGCGGCCGCGCTGAGTTCGCCGCTGTGGGCGAGCACCTCGGAGAGGCGGAAGGTGGCGTCGACCCGGAGGTCGGCGCGCAGCCCCTCGTCCGGGTCGAGTGCCAGGCGCAGTTGGTTGACGGTGGCGGCGGGGTCGGTGAGCAGGGCGGAGCAGCCGAGCTCGTACAGCACCTCGGCGCGGTCGCCGTCGTCCGGCGGCTCACTGAGTGCGCGCTGGAGGCAGCGCTGGGCGGCCTCGGGGGCGCCGATGGCGAGGTGTTCGGCGGCGGCCCGGCGCAGCTTGCGCACCGTGCGGTCGTCGCCCTCGCCGGCGAGGGTCTCCACCAGGTGCCGGGAGGCCGCGATCAGGCCGAGCCCGGCGTTCTCGATCTCGGCGGCCGCGACGCCGTGCATCCCGGTGCGGGCGGCGGGCGGCATCGTCCGGTAGATCGAGGAGCCGATCAGCGGGTGGACGAACTCCAGCGTGCCGCCTGGAAGTTGGGTGAGGACACGGCGCTTGCGCAGCTGGCGGATGGACTCGCGGGCGGTGTCGAGATTCTGGGTGGAGATCCGGGCCGCGAGGTCGGGGCGGATCTCGGTGCCGAGCAGCGCGGCGGCCCAGGCGAACTGCAGGGTGGTGGTGCCGAGCTTGTCGAGCCAGCTCTTGAGGGTCATCCCGCGGGCTTCGACGGCGAGTTCACGCAGCTGGGCGACGTTGTCCTCGACGGGATCGAGGTCCTGGTCCAGGACCTGCCCGAGCAGCGCCGCAGCGTCGTAGGGGTTGCCGCGGGTGACCGACCAGAACTCGTAGCAGAACGGGTCCTCCGCCGCGGGGCCGAGGGCGTCGCGCACCATCTCGGCGACGGTGGCCGGGGTGAGCTCGCGCAACTCGTGGCGGCGGGTGGCGTACTGGAGGATGCCGCGCCGGAAGGGAAGCGCCTCCTCGTGCCACTCTTTGTCCTCGTCGCGGTGGGCGAGCACCAGCAGGACGGGCAGTTCCCGGGAGCGGATGGCGAACGAGGCGAGCCAGCTGAGCGACTCCAGGTCCGACCAGTGCAGATCGTCGACGATCATCACCAACGGTGCGCGGCGCGGGGCGAGTTGGGTCAGGACGTAGTCCAGGCCGTCGCGGATGCCCTGCGGGTCGATGGGGTCGGAGCCGCCGCCGGGCTGGAAGAGGCCGACGGCGGGGCCGACCACGTCGTACCAGCTGCCGAAGACCTCGGAGCGCTCGCTCTCGCCGAGCCCGCCGAGAACGGGCTGGAGCAGCTGGCGCAGGACGTGGTACGGCTCCTTGTACTGCTGCTCACCGCCGCGCGCGAACAGCACGGTGGTGCGCTCGCGGAGCCTGGCGAGCCTGCGCACCTCGTGCAGCAGGGTGGTCTTGCCCAGGCCGGGGGCACCGGAGAAGATCAGCAGTTCGCCGATCTCGGTGCCACCGGCGGCGAACTCCCGGCAGAGTGCCTCCACGGCGAGGTCGGCCGATCGGATCTCCGGCTCGCGCTCGTGCAGCCGGGCCTGCACCTGGGGGCCTCCCGGGTCGGCGCTCTGCTCGCCCTCGCCGCCCTGCCGCTGTGCTCCGCGTTCCTGCTCGGCCACCGCCACGCCCTCCGCCTCGCCGATCCCTTTACCTGGTGCCGAGGTTAGCGCCGGTGGGGGCACGCCGGGATGCATTCGCGCAGGCTAGGGCCAACGTGGAGGGTTCGGAGCTGATGCCGGGGGCAATTGCCCTGTTATCCCTAACGTCCGATCATTCCATCAGATACTCTTCGGCCCGCGGGAGCACAGTTGATCATCCCCTGCCTACCCGATCACCCATCCGCAACGGGAGTCCGATGTCTGACGACAGCTCACTTCAGATTCCGTTCCCGCACCGCCGCAACCCCCACGACACCCACGCCGCCGCACACCACCGCGACTGGCTCGACCGGCACCCCGACCTGGTGTCCGGCACCGGCCACACAGCCTACGCCCACTGGGAGGTCGTCGAGCTCGCCGCCCTGGGCTACCCCGAGGCGGAGCCCGACGAACTCGCGCTGGCCGCCGATCTGATGGGCTTCTACTTCCTCTTCGACGACCAGTTCGACGGGCCGCTCGGCCGGCAGCCCACCGAGGTGGCCAAGATCTGCGATCGGCTCAACCAGGTGTTGCACGGCGCTAGACCGGACCCGTCCTCGGCCGTCGAGAACGCCTTCGCCGATCTCTGGGCCCGCAGCGTACGCAGCATGCCCGCGCGCTGGAGGGCGCGTGCCGCGTACAACTGGGAGTGGTACTTCGCCAGCCACCCGGCGGAGGCCGCCGGCCGGATCTCCGGCGAGGCCCCGAGCCGGGACGGCTACCTGATCCTCAGGCGCGGCACCGCGGCGATGGAGACCATCTTCGACATGATCGAGCGGCTGGGCGGCTTCGAGGTGCCGACCGCCGCCTACCACCACCCGGTACTGCGCCAACTCCGGCAGCTCGCAGCGGACATACCTTCCCTCAGCAACGACGTCCGCTCGTACGCACTGGAGGCTCCGCGCGGCGACGTCAACAACCTGGTGATGATCGTCCAGCGGGAGCGGGGCTGCTCGGCCGAGGAGGCCTGCGCGGTGGTCACCGCCGAGGCCCAGCTGATGGTCGAGCGCTGCGCCGAGCTGGTGGCCGAACTGCCCAGAGCGTACAGCTGGTTGGGCCTGGACCGGACCCAGCGCTGGGCCGCGCAGCGATACGCCGAGGGACTGGTGACCTGGCTGGCCGGCTACCTGCGCTGGGAGGCCAGGACCGGGCGCTACCGAACGGCCTGACCCCGGCGCCACGCGGATGGCCCCGGCCACCGTCCGTCGCCCGATCATGCACGCACCGTGGCCGAGTGTCCGCTCCCCGGCTAGTGTGCACGACGGTGGGTACCCGGACGGGTCGCCCGGCCTCCTCCTGCCCGGCGACCGACCACCTCTCCCCGCCTCCACCGCGTCCGCGTCCCCTCCGTCGTTCCGTCCCGCGTTCCCTGCTCCATTCCTTCCGCCGGACCGCCCAACGGTCCACAGCGCCGCCCCGGGCGGGCCGGGGCGGCGCCGGCCACAGCAGAGGAGAATCCCAGAGACATGACGGTCTACCAGCCCCCCGGCCACCCCGACAGCATCGTCGAGTTCCGCTCCCGTTACGAGCACTGGATCGGCGGCGAGTGGCGGCCCCCGGTGCGCGGGCAGTACTTCGAGAACCCCACCCCGGTCACCGGCCAGGTGTTCTGCGAGGTCGCCCGCGGCACCGCCGAGGACATCGAGGCTGCCCTGGACGCGGCGCACGCCGCCGCGCCCGCCTGGGGCCGCACCTCCCCCGCCGACCGCGCCCAGCTGCTGCTGCGGATAGCCGACCGGATGGCCGACCACCTGGAGGAGCTCGCGGTCGCCGAGAGCTGGGAGAACGGCAAGCCGGTGCGTGAGACGCTGGCCGCCGACCTGCCGCTCGCCATCGACCACCTGCGCTACTTCGCCGGCGCGCTGCGGGCCCAGGAGGGCGCGCTGTCGCAGATCGACGACGACACCGTGGCGTACCACTTCCACGAGCCGCTGGGCGTGGTCGGCCAGATCATCCCGTGGAACTTCCCGATCCTGATGGCGATCTGGAAGCTCGCCCCGGCGCTCGCGGCCGGCAACACCGTGGTGCTCAAGCCCGCCGAGCAGACCCCGGCGTCCATCCTGCTGCTGGTCGAACTGATCGCCGACCTGCTGCCGGCCGGGGTGGTCAACGTGGTGAACGGCTTCGGGGTGGAGGCCGGCAAACCGCTGGCCTCCAGCAGCCGGATTCGCAAGATCGCCTTCACCGGCGAGACCACCACCGGCCGGCTCATCATGCAGTACGCCAGCGCCAACCTGATCCCGGTCAGCCTGGAGCTGGGCGGCAAGAGCCCCAACCTGTTCTTCGCCGACGTCGCCGCCGAACAGGACGCCTTCTACGACAAGGCGTTGGAGGGCTTCGCGATGTTCGCCCTCAACCAGGGCGAGGTCTGCACCTGCCCCAGCCGGGCACTGATCCAGTCCTCGGTCTACGACCGCTTCCTCGGTGACGGCCTGGCGCGGGTGCAGGCGATGCGCCAGGGCAACCCGCTGGACACCGACACCCAGGTCGGCGCGCAGGCCAGCAACGACCAGCTGGAGAAGATCCTCTCGTACATCGACATCGGGCAGGCCGAGGGCGCCAAGGTGCTGGCGGGCGGCGAGCGGGTGGACCTCGGCGGCGCGCTCTCCGGCGGGTACTACGTCGCGCCGACGGTCTTCGAGGGCGACAACAGCATGCGGATCTTCCAGGAGGAGATCTTCGGTCCCGTCGTCGCGGTCACCCGCTTCGAGGACTTCGAGGACGCCGTCGAGACGGCCAACGACACCCTGTACGGGCTGGGCGCGGGGGTCTGGAGCCGGGACGGGAACGTGGCGTACCGCGCCGGGCGGGCCATCCAGGCCGGGCGGGTGTGGACCAACTGCTACCACGCCTACCCCGCGCACGCGGCCTTCGGCGGGTACAAGAACTCCGGTATCGGGCGGGAGACCCACAAGATGCTGCTGGAGCACTACCAGCAGACCAAGAACCTGCTGGTGAGCTACTCGCCGCAGGCGCTGGGGTTCTTCTAGCATGCCCGCCGGCAGCATGCCCGCCGGACCGCCCACCGGACCGCCCGCCGACTCGGTCGCCGGACCGTCCACCGCGTCGCCCGCCTCCCAGGTGGCCGTGACCGAGCAGGCGGCCGAGCTGCTGCGGCTGCTCGCCGCCGAACAGGGCCCGCTGATGTTCCACCAGTCCGGCGGCTGCTGCGACGGCTCGGCCCCGATGTGCTACCCCGCCGGCGAGTTCCGCACCTCGGACAGCGACCACCTGCTCGGCCGGCTGTACGTCGAGGGCCTGGACCCGGTCCCGGTCTGGATGGCCCGCGACCAGTACGCCCACTGGTCGCACACCCACCTGACCATCGACGTCGTCCCCGGCCGCGGCAGCGGCTTCTCACTGGAGTCGCCCACCGGGAGGCGCTTCCTCACCCGCTCCCGCCTGCTCACGGACGCGGAGGCGGCCCAGCTGTCGGCGTGACGGCCGGGTTGTCGGCGTGACGGACCAGCTGTCGGCGTGACGGCCCGGCCGACGGCGGCACGGCGCACGGGGCGGGCACCCGAGGCCGGGATCCACCGCCGGGCCGGAGTGGGAAGTCAGCGGGTCCGACTTCCCACTCCGCGGGTCAGACGCCGAGGAGCCTGGCTTTCACGGTGGCGAACTCCTCCGGGGTGAGCAGCCCCTGCTGGACCATCCGGCCGAGGTCCGTGAGCTTCTGCGCGAGATCCGGCACCGCGCCCCGCCCGCCGTCCTGGCCTCCCTGCTCCTCGCGCTCCTCGCCCGGCGGGCGGGCCGGGTGCCGGCCGGCCGCGTAGGCGGCGCCGCCGAGGACCAGCCCGCGGACCAGCGGCGCCCCCACCGGGCGGGTCACCCGCAGCGGGCTGATGGGGCGGCGCAGCGGTCGGAACATGGCGTTCTCACTTCCCGGCCGCGCGGTGCGCCCTGGCGGCGCGGACGGCCTCTTCGATGTTCTCCGGCGGGATCCGCACACCCGAGGCGATCCGCCCGCCCACCGCGCGCAGCGCGTCGGCGGCGGCCTGAGCCCAGACGTGCTCGATGAGGACAAGCAGCGCGACCGTGCCCGGCGCCAGCAGCTCGGCCGCCTCCTGCGCGTCCTCCGGTCCGATCAACGGCAGTTCGGCCCCGCCGTGCACGACCACGCCGCTCAGGTGCTCGAAGTCGGCGAGTTCGGCGTACGTCGCCTCGCCGTCGGCGTGCCGGGTGACCACCAGCGAGTCGATCACCCTGATGTCGCCCGCGGTGCGCAGCTTGCCGAGGGCGGTGGCGGCCTCGACGGTGATGGTCTCCTGCGGGAACGTCAGGACGAGCAGTTCGGCCGGCCCCATCCAGGACTCCCTTCCGTACGCGATTCACCCGTAGCGGGAGTCAAGCACACGAATGGCGGAAATCGCCGACGCGCCGCGAAGGGGACCACGGATCGGACCGCCGGTGCCCTCACCGTGGTCCCGGAGGCATGGATCCGGGGCACCGCCCCGGCACTCCGACGCCCCGACACCCGAGTACCCGAGCACGGAACAGCAAGGAGAACACCGATGACCATCGCCGTTGACAAGCTGTCGGACCCGGCGGTCCGCGCCCTGGTCGCCGCGATCAACGCCGGCGACCGGGAGGCGTTCCGGTCCGCGCTGGCGCCGGGCGCGACGATGTCCGACGACGGGACGGACCGGGACCTGGAGGACTGGACCGAGCGGGAGATCTTCGCCTCGCGCGGGCACATCGACGTCCAGTCCGAGTCGGCTCAGGGCCGCGCCCTGACCGCCAACTACCGCAATGACACCTGGGGCGAGATGCGCACCGCCTGGCGGTTCAGCGTGGACGGGGGGAAGATCATCCGGTTCGAGACCGGACAGGCCTGAGCCCCGGGCGCGTACGGGGGCGCGGGGTGCACCGCGTGCACCCCGGAGGGCAGAGCACGCCCGGCCGCCGCCCCCGTACGCCGCCGCGCTTCCCGTACACCGCCCCACACCGCCCCGTACGGACGGGCGTGGTCGGGCCCGCGCGCCGCCGGTCAGCCGGGGCCACGTCGTCACGCCCGCCACATCGGCCGCGCCGGCCGCCGCGCTCACGCCTGTCCGGCGGTCTCCGGCAGGCAGTCCAGGACGGCCTTGACCAGGGTCCGGGAGCGGATGTCACCCGTGACGCCGGGCTGCATCCCGTTGGTCACATAGCCGAAGCCGATGCCGAGCTCCGGGTCGGCGAAGCCGAGCGAGCCGCCCCGGCCCGGGTGGCCGAAGCTGGCGGGCGAGGCCATCAGCGAGGTCGGTCCGTGCCGGAAGAAGCCCAGGCCGAAGGTCGACCTGACGATGAGGACCCGGTCGGGGCCGCTGACCGCCGGCCCCATCGCCTCCACCAGCAGCCGGTGCCCGAGCAGCGGCGGCAGCGGCTCGCCGGGCGCCCCGCCGTGCCGGTCGGCGACCCCGATCAGCGCGGCGTAGAAGCGGGCCAGCGAGCGGGCCGTGCCGATGCCGCCCGATCCGGGGATCTCGGCGGCCTGGACGGCGGGGTCGTTGAGGTCGACGCCCGGGCGGACGGCGGCGAAGGCGCGGGCCGTCAGGGAGGTGGGGTCCTGGTAGGCGTCGACCACGGCCTGCTTGGGCCGCAGCCGCAGCCCGCCGGCTCCGAAGTGGGAGGCCTCCGGCGCGGGCAGGTCGACCAGTCTGCCGACCCGGGGCGCGGCGCCGGCCGGCAGCCCGATCCACAGGTCCAGGCCGAGCGGGCGGGCGATCTCCTCGGCGAAGTACTCGCCGATGGAGCGCCCGCTCACCCGCCGGACCACCTCCCCGACCAGCCAGCCGAAGGTGTACGGGTGGTAGCCGTGGGCGGTACCGGGCTCCCAGGCGGGGGCCTGCGCCGCGACGGCGGCCACGGCCGGCTCCCAGGCGAGCACGTCCTCCACCCGCAGCGGTACGTCCAGCGCGGGCAGTCCGGCCTCGTGCGAGAGCAGCCAGCGCACCGGCACCCGCTCCTTGCCGGCCGCCTTGAACTCGGGCCAGTAGGAGGCGACCGGCGCGTCCAGGTCGAGCCGGCCGTTCTGGGCCAGGTGCAGGGCGGCGGTGGCGGTCAGCCCCTTGGTGACGGAGCGCAGCACCTGGGCGGTGTCGGCCGTCCAGGGCACGGCCGGCGCGGGCCGGCCGCCGACCTCGGGCCTGGCGTCGCCGCCCCACAGGTCGACCACCTTGCGGCCGCGGACGTACAGCGCGAAGGCCGCGCCGAGCTCGCCGTGCTGGCGGAAGTTGCGTGCGAAGGCCTCCCGCACCGGCTCGTAGCCCTCGGCCGTCTCGCCCCAGATCTCCACCACCGCGCGCCGCCTCTTCCGCTGTACCGGCCGCCCCGGACGTACCGGCTGTACGACATCCGGTGCCCCGGCGTCCCGGTGTACCGCCAGACCGCCTGGTACGACCGTACGACCCATCCGACCGTACGACCTCCGGTCGATCGGACCCTCCGGTCGGACCCTCCGGTTGGACGTCCGTCTGATCGCCGATCGACCGACCGGCCGACGGTCGCTCCGAAACCCTATCCGGGCGATCTGCGGGTTGCCGGGTGGGTACCGTGACGGTCATGACCAACCCCGCCGAAGAACTGCTGGACGTCGTCGACGAGCACGACCGGGTCACCGGTACCGCGACCCGGGGGGAGGTGTACCGGCTCGGTCTGACCCACCGGTGCGTCTTCATCCTGGTCAGGGACCCCCAGCGGCGGATCTTCGTCCACCGCCGGACCGAGACCAAACTGTTCGCGCCCGGTGCGTACGACATGTTCGTGGGCGGGGTGGTCGGCGCCGGCGAGACGTACGAGGACGCGGCGGTCCGCGAGGCCGAGGAGGAGCTCGGGGTCGACGGCGTGCGGCCCCGCCCGCTGTTCCGGTTCCTCTTCGAGCAGGGCACCCTCTCCTGGTGGTGCCGGGTGTACGAGGCCGAGTGGGACGGCCCGGTCTCGCCGCAGGTGGAGGAGGTCGGCTGGTACGGCTGGCTGACCGGCGAGGAGCTGGCCGGGCGGCTCGCGGAGTACGAGTTCGTGCCGGACGGGCGCGAGGCCTACCGGCGCTACCTGGAGTCCTCGGCCGGCTGATCGCCGTCCCAGTCCGGGTGCTCGCGCACGGCCCAGCGGCGGTCCACCGTCCCGGTGCGCATCCCGCGCCGGGACTCCGGGTCGCGGACGGCCAGCCAGATGTGCCCGGCGACCACCAGCCCGACGGCAAGCGCCAGCCAGTCGTGGACGAAGGTCGCGCCGGTCCGCCAGAGGAGCGGCGCGAGGTGGGTGAACCACATCAGCAGGCCGGTGCCGAGCATGACCAGGGCCGCGCCGGCGATCCACGCCGCGTACAGCTTCTGGCCCGCGTTGAACTTGCCCGCCCGGCGGCGCGGCGAACGGCGCAGCACCGCCCTCAGCCACTGCCGGTCGTACGGTGCGAACCGGCCGAGCCTCCCGAGGTCCGCGCGCAGGGCCCGCGAGGCCAGACCGATCAGGACGGGCACCGGCAGCGCCAGCCCCGACCACTCGTGCACCACCACGACCAGCCGGCGGCGGCCGACCAGCTGCGAGAGCTGCGGAAGGTACAGGCAGGCGGCCGTCACGATGCAGCTGAGCATCAGGGCGGAGGTGGCGCGGTGCGTCCAGCGCTCGGCGCGGGCGAAGCGCGCGAGCCGGTCGCCGCCGGGCGGGTCAGCCGGTCGGGGCATCGTCGCGCCGGTTGGACTTCCCGACCCAGGCGTCGACGTCATAGCCGTAGTGCTCCCAGTAGCCGGGTTGGACGGTGGGGGTGAGGGTGATCCCGGACAGCCACTTCGCGGACTTGTAGAAGTACATCGGCGCCGCGTACAACCGCACCGGGCCGCCGTGCGCGTGGGTGACCGGCCCGTCCTCCATCCGCAGCGCGACCAGGACGTCGTCGCGGCGGGCCTGGTCGAGGGTGAGGCTCTCGGTGTAGCTGCCGTCGAAGCAGGTGAACCGTACGGCGGTGGCGCCCGGCCGCACACCGGCCGCGTCCAGCAGGTGGGAGAGCCGCACGCCCTCGAACGGGGTGGAGGGCACCCGCCAGCCGGTGACGCACTGCACGTCGTGGACGATCCTGGTCTGCGGCATGGCCTGGAGGTCGGCGAAGCGGTGCGTGCCCGGGCGGTCGACCAGGCCGTCCACGGTGAGGGTGTACTCCTCGGGTGAACGCTCCGGGACGGAGCCGACCACCGAGTAGTACCGGAAGCCGCCGCCGGGGAACAGGCCGGTGATACCGGTCGGATCCTTGTCGCTGACCTTCGCCAGCACCGTGTCGGCGGCGCGCTGAAGGTACGGGCCGGCGGCCACTCCGGCCACGCCCAGGCCCAGCATGCCGAGGATCACGCGGCGGCCGACGGGAGCGCCGCGCTCGGGGGGAGTGCCGCCTCCGGTGGAACCGCCGGGTTCGGACGGGGTCTCGTTCACACCTCGATTCGACCAGCTCACGGCCGGTGTGGCCAGGTCGGGGGCGGGGACGTCAGCGTTTCGTCATCTTCTGCCGCCACCCCGGGCCCCCGGGCTCACCCGGGCTCCTCTCCGGCCCGGACGGCGGCCCGGACGGCGGCCCGGAGGCCCCGCCCGCATGCCCGCCGGATCCCGCGCGGGGTGCCTCGCCCCGGCACCCGTAGGGGGCGCGCGAGCCGGATAGGGTGGCGCCCATGGCTTCCCGTACGCCTCCGGCGGCGCCCAGGTCCGAGCGGCAGAAGGCCGAGAACGGCGCGGCCGAGCGGCCCCGCCGCCGGCTGAGCGTGGACGAGCGGCGCGAGCAGCTGATCGCCGTCGCGCTGGAGCTGTTCAGCAGGCAGCCACCGGAGGACGTCTCGATCGACGACATCGCGGCCGCCGCCGGAGCCTCCCGGCCGCTGGTCTACCACTACTTCCCCGGCAAGCAGGCGCTGTACGAGGAGTCGCTGCGCCGCGCCGGGCAGGAGCTCGCCGGGCGCTTCGAGGAGCCCGCCACCGGCCCGCTCTCCGAGCGGCTCCACCGGGTGATGGGGCGCTACCTGGAGTTCGCGCAGAGCCACGGCCCCGGCTTCGCGGCGCTGCTGCGCGGTGGCTCGGTCGCGGCCAGCCCGGGCACCAACGCGGTCATCGACGAGGTCCGGCGGGCCGCGCACGACCAGATCCTGCTCCACCTCGCGGTGCCGGCGCCCAGCGCCGGGCTGCGGCTGACCGTCCGGGCCTGGATCGCCAACGCCGAGATCACCGCGCTGGAGTGGCTCACCGACCGGAGCGTGCCGCGCGAGGAGGTACAGCTGCGGCTGGTGCAGGAGTTCGTCGCCGCGCTGACCCTGACCGCTGCCCGGGAGCCCGCCCTGGCCGCCGAGATCGCCGGATTCTTCGCCGAGGAGCAGCCGCAGGGGCCGACCGGGCAGCTGGTACGCGAGCTGGCGGGCCTGCTGACCGTCCCGGGCCTGGCGGAGGCACTCGGCCGCCTCTCGGCGCCACCCCAGGCCTGAAGGGGCCGCTCAGCCGTGGCGTGAACGGGCCGCCCAGCCGGGCTGTGAACGGGCCGGGCAGTCGGCTGCCCCCCGCCGACCCGGCGTACGGCTCCGGCCGGCGCCGTACCCGCGCGTCCACGCGCCCCCGAACCCGCGACGGCATGCGGCAGGCCGGAGCGCACCTGCCCACCGAACGGCCCGCAGCACACCCCGGCCACCCACCCGAAGCCGAACGCACCATGCCCCCGCGCGCCCGGACCGCGGCCACCCCGCCCCGCTCCCCCGGGTACGGCCTCGGCGATGTCCATCCTGCGGTCCGCGGGTTCTGATCGGGCGGCAGCTTCTGATAGAAATTGGGCAGATCACGGACGATCAGCGGACGCAGTAGAGCGGGGGGCTCGCCACCATGACCCAGGACGGCTACACCAAGGCGGAGGCCGCTCCGTTCGCCACGGCGGAACAGGTCTCCGCCACACTGGACGCGGTCACCGACGCCCTGGTGCGCGCCCGCGCGTCGCGCTACCCGCTGGCCTCGCTGACCGCGCTGCGCGCGGCCGCGCACCCGGCAGCCGAGACGCTCTTCGAGCTGCCGGTCGAGGCCGGCCGGACCTACCTGAGCGTGGCTCAGCTCGGCACCGTCGTCGCCGCGGCCACCGCCCGCACCGCGCCCACCACCGCCGGCGCCGCCACCGCGGCCGCGCTGCTGGAGCGTTTCGGCGCAGGACCGGTGCGCGGACGCGGCGCGGGCCCCGAGGGCCTGGCCATGGCGCTGTTCGGGCTGCCGGTGGCCGGCGAGGTCACGGACCCGAAGCTTCGCCCGCCCTTCACCGCCGCGCTGGCCGACCTCGCCGCCGGGCAGCAGACCCGGGTGCCCGTCGAGCTGGCGTCCGGCGCCGGCGCCGGGATGCGACTGGTCGTACCGCCGGTGTTCCACGCCCTGACCCGCGCCGACGCCGGGACCGACCTGACGTTGCATCTGTCCGAGACCACCGAGGAGCTCTTCAGCGGTACGGGCCCGGCCGAGCGCCGTGACTTCGCCGTCGTGGCCGCCACCCTGGCCGAGCTGATCGCCGGCTCCGGCACGGTCTTCGCGGGCCTCTCGGTGCTCCAGGCGAACGGGCGGCCAACCGACGCCTCGCTGGTCGTCTCGCTCACCCACCACCCGCTCCCGATCTCCCAGCTCGCCACCGAGCTGGCCACCACCCGCCCGCAGGCCGAGGTGTGGACGGTCCTGCTGCCCGCCGGGCCGGCCGCCGTACTGGTCGAGGGCCGTACCGTCCCGGTGCCCGCCGAGCTGGCCGAGGACGGGCTGCGCCGCTGGACGGTGAGCGCCGTCGTGGAGGCCTTCGTGCCGCTGCCGGACGCGGCCTCGGTGCTCTGCGTCCAGCTGGCGACCGCCCACACCGAGGACTGGGAGCTGTACACCGGGGTCTTCGCCGAGCTGCTGAAGAGCGTCCAGTTCGCCTGGGACGGGGTGGACGGGCGCACGCTCGCGCCGATCCCGGCCCAGCCGGTCGCCGCTGCCGCACCCGCGGCGCACGCACCGGCGGTGCCGGCCCCCGCACCCGCCGCGGTGCCGCTGCCGCCCGCAGCTCCGCCCGCCGTGCCGGTCGCCACAGCGGTCGCCGCGGACGCGGACCCGACGGTGCCCAAGGGCACTCCGGTCCGGATCCCGCCGGCCGACTTCAACCCCTTCGCCCCGCAGACGGACGCGTCGGTGCCGGCTGCGACCGAGCTCGCCTCGGCGGAGCAGGCCCCCAAGGGCACCCCGGTGCGGATCCCGCCGCCGGACTTCAACCCCTTCGCCCCGCAGCCGCCCGCCGCGACGGGCACGACGACGGGCACGGACCCGACGGTGCCCAAGGGCACCCCGGTCCGGATCCCGCCGGCCGACTTCAACCCCTTCGCCCCGCAGAGCGGCACCACCGCGGCCGCACCGCCGGCCCCGGCCGCCGCACCGGCCGCGCCCCCGGCGGCGGACCCCTTCGGTACGGTGACGGCCGCCCAGCCGACCGACCCGTTCGGCACCACGCTGCCGCAGGCCACCCTGCCGGCCCCGCCCGTACCGCCCGTGCCAGCGGCGCCCCCGGCCACGCCCGCCGCCCCGGCCGCCGGGGGCGATGGCGCGGCGCCCAAGAAGGGCACCCCGGTGCACGTCCCGCCGCCGGACTTCAACCCCTTCGCCCCGCAGGCCCCCTCCGCCGCACCCGCCGCCCCGGCGGAGGCCGCCCAGCCCGCGGCGCCGGAGACCAGCCCGTTCGGCTGAGGTCCTGCCGAACGGGCCGGCCCTCCTCGTCGTACCCGTCGCCCCGGCGACCGGCCCCGTGGGGTCGGCCGTCGGGGCGTTCGACTGCCCGCCACCGGCCGTCGCCCCGCCGCCAGCTGTCAGGTCCACACCCCAACTGGTACAGACCTATTGCCAGTTGCGCACCGGCTCCCTACCCTCGCACTGACACCGGATCCTCCATGGCAACCCGACGGCCCGAGGCTCCCGCTCCGCCCTGCCGCGACGGCCGGGGCGCGGCACGGTGCCGCTCCACGCACCTGACACCTCCCCACAGGTAACGGGGCGCCCCGGCATGCCCCGGCGCCCCAGGACAGGAGCCACATCCATGCGCAGACGTCGGATCCGACTCCCGCTGCTGGCCGCCGGGACCGTGCTCGCACCGCTGTTCGCGGTCGCTCTGCCCGCCACCGCCGCCCACGCCGCCGCCCCCACCGCGGCGTTCGCCAAGGGCAGCGACTGGGGCAGCGGCTACGAGGGCGGTTACACCATCACCAACGGCTCCTCCACCGCGTTGAACGGCTGGACCCTGGAGTTCGACCTGCCCGCCGCCAACACCGTCTCCTCGCTGTGGAACGCGACGTACATCACCGCCGCCCCGCATGTGACGGTCAAGAACCCGGGCTGGGCGAACACCATCCCGGCGGGCGGCTCGTACAGCTTCGGCTTCAACATCGCCTACTCGGGCGGCTACAAGCCGCTGCTCAACTGCAAGCTGAACGGGCAGCCCTGCGACGGCGGCTCCGGTACCGACCAGAGCCCGCCGAGCGTGCCGGGCGGCCTCCAGGTGACCGGCACCACCGAGACGACCGCCGACCTCGCCTGGACGGCCAGCACCGACGACGTCGGGGTGGCCGGGTACGACGTGTTCCAGGACGGCGTCAGGGTCGCCACCGTGAACGGCACCTCGACCACCGTCCGGGCGCTGACCGCCGCCACCACGTACCGGTTCACCGTGCAGGCCTTCGACGCGGCGGGCAACCGCTCGGCCGCCGCCGGGCCCGTCAGCGCGACCACCAAGGCGCCGACCACGCCGGACAAGCAGGCCCCCACCACCCCCGGCACCCCGGCCGTCACCGGGACGAGCTCCACCAGCGTGTCGCTCGGCTGGACGCCCAGCACCGACAACGTCGGGGTCACCGCCTACGACGTCTACAACGGGACGGCGCTCGCCGCCGGCGCGGCCGGCCCGGCCGTGACGGTCACCGGGCTCGCGCCCGACACCTCGTACACCTTCACGGTCCGGGCCAGGGACGCGGCCGGGAACACCTCCCCCGCCTCCGGCCCGGTCACGGCCCGGACGCAGGCCGGCGGCACCGACCCGGGCGGCGCGCTGAAGATCGGCTACTTCACCCAGTGGAGCATCTACGCGCGCGGCTACAGCGTGAAGCAGCTGGACACCTCGGGCTCGGCCGGCCGGCTCACCACGCTCAACTACGCCTTCGCCAACATCCACCCGGCCACCAAGCAGTGCTTCATCACCAACAAGGCGGCGGGCAACGACTCCGACCCCAACGCCGGTGACGGCGCCGGTGACGCCTGGGCGGACTTCGGCAAGGGCTGGGACGCCGGCAACTCGGTGGCGGGGAAGACCGACACCTGGGACCAGCCGCTGGCGGGCAACTTCAACCAGCTGAAGCAGCTCAAGGCCAAGTACCCCAACCTCAAGATCCAGATCTCGCTGGGCGGCTGGTCGTACAGCAAGTGGTTCTCCGACGCGGCCGCCACCGACGCCTCCCGCAAGGCGCTGGTCAGCTCCTGCATCGACATGTACATCAAGGGCAACCTGCCGGTCGTCGACGGCCGCGGCGGCGCCGGCAGCGCGGCCGGCATCTTCGACGGCATCGACCTCGACTGGGAGTGGCCGAACTCCGACGGGCATCTCGGCAACATCTTCAAGCCCGCCGACAAGGCCAACTACACCCTGCTGGCCCGGGAGTTCCGCCGCCAGCTGGACGCGCTCGGCGCCACCACCGGCAAGCACTACGCGCTCAGCGCCTTCCTCCCGGCGGACCCGGCGAAGATCTCGGCGGGCGTGGACATCCCCGGCCTGTTCGGCGCCTTCGACTTCGCCACCGTCCAGGGCTACGACTACCACGGCGGCTGGGAGAACGTCGCCAACCAGCAGTCCGCGCTCAGGCTCCCGGCGGGCGACCCGAGCCCGGCGAACCAGCGGTTCAGCTCCGAGATCGCCATCAACGCCTACGTCACCGGCGGCGCCCCGAAGAGCAAGCTGACGCTCGGCGTGCCGTTCTACGGACGCGGCTGGACGGGCGTGCCGCGCGGCACCACCAACGGCCTCTTCCAGACCGGCACCGGGCCCGCGCCGGGCAGCTACGAGCCCGGGTACGAGGACTACCACAAGCTCAAGGACATGGCGGCGAGCGGTGGTTACACCGTCTACCGGGACCCGGTGGCCGGCTTCGCGTACCTCTACAACGGGTCGGTGTTCTACACCTACGACGACCCGACCGAGATCACCCGCAAGACCGCCTGGATCAAGGCTCAGGGGCTGGCCGGCGCGATGGTGTGGTCATTCGACGGCGACACCGCGAACGGCGAGCTGATGGCCGCCGTCGACAACGGCCTGCGGTGACCCGCTGACCTCGGTGCCCGCCGCCCCGGCCGGGGTGGCGGGCACCGCCGGCCGCCCCGGGTGCGCCCCGGGGCCGCTCAGGCCGCGCGTCGCGCCAGGTGGACGATGTCCGGCACACCCCGGGCCACCGGGACCTCGTGGGTGACGACGTCCGCGAACCCCGCCGCACGCAACGCCTGTTCGAACGGGGCCGACGGCTGCGCGCTCCACACCGCCAGCACCCCGCCCGGCAGCAGCCGCCGCCACAGCCGGGCCAGCCCCGCCGAGCCGTAGAGCCCGGCGTTGGAGTCGGTGACCGTCCAGTCCGGGCCGTTGTCGATGTCCAGGCAGAGCGCGTGGAAGCGCTCGCCCTCGGGCGCGGCCAGGTACTCCAGCAGGTCGGTGTGGAGCACCGCGACCCGGGGGTCGTCCAGGGCTCCGGCCGAGAACGCCCCCAGCGGGCCGCCCCGGTGCCAGTGGATGATCGAGCCCTCCCGTTCGACGACCACGATCCGGCCCCAGCGCGGCTCGGCCGCCGCGTACGCGAGCGAGAAGCCGACGCCCAGGCCGCCGATCAGGACGGACGGGCCCACCACTCCGGGGCCGAGTCCGTCCAGCGCGGCCTGGATCAGCAGGCGCTCGGAGCGGCCGTCCGCGGTGTCCATCAGGAAGCAGCCGTTGGCGATGATCTCGAAGTGCTCGCCGCGCCGCCGCAGGACCACCTCCCCGTAGGGGCCCTCCCGGCGGTCGAGCAGTTCGACGGCGTCGAGGCCGTCCCGGTCGGGCGGTGCGGTGGCCATGCGCGGTCCTCGGTGTACTCACGGAACGGTCTGGATACGGTCCGACTCTAGCCGAGCGCCGCCCTCGGCCAAGTGCCGGCCCGCGCACCGGAAGTCGGCCTGACCGACTTCCCACTCCGCTCCCGCTCCCGCGCCGCACCCGCTCCGCGCCGCACCGCCTCCCGGACACGCGAACGGCGGCCCACGCGGTGGGGCCGCCGTTCGGGGGCCGGCCGCCGCCGGCCCGCCGCCGTGCTCGGCACAGCTATGCGGTCAGCAGCACCCCCGCGTAGGACACGCCGGCCACCATCACCCAGGACGCCAGGCCCAGCGCGGCCATCCGGCCGCCGGTACGCAGCAGAGTGGGCAGATGGACGGCACTGCCGAGGCCGAACAGGGCGGCGGCGAGCAGGAGTTCCTGGGCGTCCTGGGCCGTGGTCAGGACACTGGCCGGGACGGCTCCGGTGCTGCGCAGGGCGATCATCGCCAGGAAGCCGGCCACGAAGAGCGGCATGATCGGCGGCCGGCCGCCCCGCACCGCCGGCGCCACCGCGGGTACGCCCGCCGCCGCACCGCCCCCACCCGACGCCACCGTCATCGCCTCGCTCTTCGCCCGTGCCCGGGAGCGGCGGACGGCCACGGCCACCCCGGCGACCAGCGGCGCCAGCAGCACCACCCGCATCAGCTTCACCAGGACGGCCTCCCGCAGCGCCGCCGGCCCGCCGGTCTGCGCGGTCGCGACCACCTGGCCGACGTCGTGCACGCTGGCGCCGACCCAGCGGCCGAAGTCGGCCTCGCCGAGGCCCAGCGGCTGGTGCAGCAGCGGGAGTACGGCGATGGCGAGGGTGCCGCAGAGGGTGACCAGTGCGACCGAGGCGGCCACGTCCTCCTCCTCGCTGCCCGCCGCCTGGCTGACCGCGCCGATGGCGGAGGCGCCGCAGATCGAGTAGCCGGTGGCCACCAGCAGCGGCTGGTCGCCGGGCAGGCCGAGGCGGCGGCCGAGCCAGAGGGTGCCGGCGAAGGTCGCGGTGACGACCGCGAGCACCATGGCGACGGTCGCCCAGCCCAGGCCGAGCACGTCGTCCAGGCTGAGCTTGAGGCCGAGCAGGACGATACCCAGGCGCATCAGCCGGCGGCCCGCCGTGGAGAGCCCCGCGCGGGCCGGGCCGCGCACGATCGGGCGCAGGCCGGGCAGATGCGCGGCGGCCATGCCGAGCACCACGGCCGCCGTCAGCTTGGGGATCGCCGGGACGAGCTGGTGCACACCGAGGGAGGCGGCCACGCCGAGCGCGGCGAGCAGCAGCCCGGGGGCGTCCTTGGGCATCGGGGGGCGGGCGGCGCCGCGCCGGTCGGTGGCGCGCTGGGCGCTGCGCAGGGTCAGGGCCACGGTCGGGTCACCGCTCGTCGTCGGGGAGCCGGTAGACGCGGCGGATGCTGGTGCCGAGCCGGGAGATGTCGGCGCCGTAGATGTGGATGGAGATCGCGGTGCTGGTGCAGGCGTTGCGCACGAGGTGGATGTCGCCGGGCGGGGCGAAGGCGGCGACGCTGCCCTGCGGGCTGACCACCGACTCGGTGGCGACCAGGTGGCCGGTCCGGCCGTCGGAGACCAGCCGGTAGCGGCGCTCGCTCTCCTGGCCCTGGTGGACACCGGCCACGCACCAGGAGACGTGGTCGTGGATCGGCGTCTCCTGGCCGGGCAGCCAGACCAGCCCGACGACCGAGAACCCGCCGTCGGGTTCGGCGTGCAGCACGTGCTGGCGGTAGCGGCCGGGATCGCCCTCGCACTGTGCGGCGGTGAGCAGGTCGGCTCTGCCGAGGTACGGAGCGAGCCGCTCGCCGACCAGGTACGCCGTCAGTTCGGGGGGCAGGCCCCGGTCGGTGACCTCACGCACCTCGCCGACGAGGGCGTGCATACACTCGGTGAGCGAGGCGATGCCAGCGGTGGCGGAAGTTGTCATGCTTGCAGGGTCGGGCGAGGTGACCCATCACGTCCAACGACGAATTCTTCTCGACCCCTCCATCACCGCTTATGGGTCGTTGCCACGCACCACCCACCCCGGCCACCGGGCACCCGCCGCGTCGACACCCCACCTCGGCGGCGGCACCCCACTCGCCACCCGCCGCATCAGCACCCGACCCTGCCCGTCAGCACCCCACCCGGGCGGCTGCCGCCGCGCGCAGGCTGTCCAGCACCAGCGTCGTCGCCGGGATCTCCCGGTGCTCGCGCAGCACGTACGCGCTGACCTGGCGGCGCAGATGGGGCTCGACGGCGCGGCCGGTGACCTTGCGGTGGCACATGAAGGAGAGCACCAGCGCGGGCATCAACGCGATGCCGACCCCGGCGGCGACCAGGCTCTGCACGGCGAGGTTGTCGTCGGTGGTGAAGACGACGTCGGGCGCGAAACCCTCCTCCGCGCAGACGTGCAGCAGGTTGGCGCGGCAGCGCGGGCAGCCGGCGATCCAGCGCTCCCCCGCGAGGTCCACCAGCCGTACGGCGTGCCGTCGGCCCAGCGGGTGGCCGACCGGCAGCAGGACCGTCAGCAGGTCCTCCATCAGCGGGATCTCGACCAGCTCGGGCGGCACGTCGGCGGCCATGCCCGGGTAGCTGAAGGCCAGTGCGATGTCGCACTCGCCCCGCATCAGCCGCTGGAGCGAGTACGGCGGTTCGGCCTCCAGCAGCTCCACCCGCACGCCGGGGTGCTCGGCGAGCAGCTGGGCCATCGCCTCCGGGATCAGGGTGGCGTTGGCGCTGGGGAAGGCGCAGACCCGCACCCTCCCTGCGCGCAGCCTGGCGAGCGCGGTCAGCTGCTGCTGCGCGGCCGAGAGGCTGCCGAGGATCACCTCCGCGTGCCGGGCCAGCGCCTCGCCGGCCTCGGTGAGCTTCAGCCCGCGCCCGGCGCGGGCGAACAACGGTACGCCGACGGAGCGTTCCAGCGCCTTCATCTGCTGGGTGATGGCCGGCTGGGTGTAGCCGAGTTCGCGGGCGGCCGCCGAGTAGGAGCCGGCCCGGACCACTTCGTGGAAGGTCTTGATGTGCCGTGAGTCGAACACGGGGCAAATCATAAGCAGACTTTGGGGTCGCCGGTCCAATCCCATCCGACACTATGGTTTCCTGGCGAACCATCCGGCACGCAACCCCGGGCTGCACCGGATTCACCCCACGCCGGCCCGCTACTGCTCCGACTCCGGGGGTACCCCCAGCACCACGCCCGCCTTCGCGAGCGGCGCGCCGCCCTTGATCTGCGCCGGCTGCGGCTCTCCACCCAGCGCGCCAGCCAGGACAACAGCAGACACATCCCGATGTACACCGGCGTGATCACCAGCACCACCGGGATGAACGGCAGGTCGTAGTCGAGGTTGGTGGCGATCAGCTTGCCCGCGTGCAGGAACTCCTCGTAGGTGATCAGGAATCCGAGCGAGGTGTCCTTCAGCGCCACCACCAGCTGGCTGATGATCGCCGGTAGCATCGCCCGGTTCGCCTGCGGCACCAGGATGTACGTCATCACCTGGGTCTTGCGCATCCCGAGCGCGAAGGCCGCCTCCCGCTGGCCGGCGGGCACGGCCAGCACGCCCGCCCGGAACACCTCGGCCAGCACGGAACCGTTGTAGAGCGTCAGGCCGGCCACCAGCGCCCAGAGCGGCTGGACCTTCAGGGCGACGAAGATGAAGAAGATCATCACCAGTAGCGGCATCGCCCGGAAGAACTCCACCACCAGCGTGGAGAACCAGCGCACCACCCGGTGGTCGGAGAGCCGGCCGGCCGCGAACAGCGCGCCGAACGGCAGCGCGAACAGCACCGTCCAGGCGAAGGCCTCCAGGGTGTTGCGCAGCCCCCGCAGCAGCAGGTCCTGGACCCCTCGGTACTCGAAGGCCATCCACTTGTCATGGGTGAACTGGCCGGTGTGGAACAGCATGTAGACGATCCAGCCGACCAGCGCGGTGACCGCCAGCAGCGCCAGCACCCCGTACAGCCGGTGCCGGGCGATCGCCTTCGGCCCGGGGACGTCGTACAGCGCGGAGGCCGGCACCGGGCACGCCGCCCTGGCGGGCCGCACGGCTCGCTCGGAGGAGGTCGAGGTCATCGGGCCACCGCCAGGCGTCGTTCGAGCAGGTTGAAGACGGCGCTGATGGTCAGTGTCAGGATCAGGTACCCCACGGCGATCCAGACGAAGGTCCAGATGATGCTGTACCCGAGCTCGTTGATCGTGCGGTAGGTGCCCAGCAGTTCGGTGACGCTGAACGCGCTGGCGATGGCGGTGTTCTTGGCCAGCGCGATCAGCACGCTGCCGATCGGAGCGATCACCGAACGGCCCGCCTGCGGCAGCGCACCACCAGACCCAGCGTCTGGCCGAAGGTCATCCCCAGGCTGCGGGCCGCCTCACCCTGGCCCAGCGGCACGGTGTTGATGCCCGAGCGCAGGACCTCACAGATGAACGCCGAGGTGTAGCAGCCGAGCGCCAGCACCGCGAAGGTGAAGAACGGCAGCACGATGTCGAAGCGCGGCAGGCCGAGCACCACCACGAAGAACAGCAGGGTGAGCGGTGTGTTGCGCAGGATCGTCACCCAGGCGGTACCGAACGCCCGCAGGGTCCGGATCGGCGAGACCCGGAAGCCCGCCATCAGCACGCCCAGCACCAGCGCCAGCGCGCCGCTCACCAGGGTGAGTTCGAGGGTGCCGACGAAGCCGTGCCAGTACGTCGACCAGTTGTCGGTCAGGACTTTCATCGCGCGGCCTCCTCAGTACCGGTCGATCGGCGGCGGAGCGGGCGCGGGCACCCCGGACAGGCCCAGCGTGGCGTCGTAGGCCTTCTTCCAGTCGCCGTTCTGCTCGTGGCGGGCGAGCGCGTCGTCGAGGGCCAGGCGCAGCGCCGTGTCGTTGTGCGGCGTGCCGATACCGTACGGCTCCTTGGAGAACGGCTCACCGGCGATCTTCATATCGTCCGGCGCCTTGGCGGCGTACCCCTGGAGGATCGCGTTGTCGGTGGTGACGGCGTCCACCTGGCCGGTGACCAGGTTGTCCACGCACGCGGAGTAGGTGTCGTAGCCGACCAGCTTCGCCTGCGGGTAGTCCTTCTCGATCCGCTGGTGCGGGGTGGACCCGGCCGCCGAGCAGACCGTCCTGCCGTTCAGGTCCTGCGGGCCGTGGATGGTGGTGTTGTTCTTGCGCACCAGCAGTGACTGCCCCGCGACGAAGTACGGACCGGCGAAGCCGACCAGCTTCTTGCGCTTGTCGTTGATGGTGTAGGTGCCCACGTAGTAGTCGACCTGGCCGTTCTGCAGGGCGGTCTCGCGGGGTTCGCGGAGGCGATGGTCTTGAACTCGATCTGGTCGGGCCGGAAGCCCAGGTCGGCGGCGACCATCTTGGCGATCTCGATGTCGAAGCCCGCGTACTCCCCGGTGGCCGGGTTCTTCTGGCCGAGGTAGGGCTGGTCCTCCTTGACGCCCACCACCAGGTGCCCACGCCGGCGCGCGGCGTCCAGGGTCGGCGAGCCGATGACGGTGTCGCC
This sequence comes from Kitasatospora sp. NPDC050543, assembly GCF_044457565.1. Taxonomy (NCBI): domain Bacteria; kingdom Bacillati; phylum Actinomycetota; class Actinomycetes; order Kitasatosporales; family Streptomycetaceae; genus Kitasatospora; species Kitasatospora sp. NPDC050543. Next base: position 55,851 of record NZ_JBITGZ010000033.1, read on the forward strand.
GCTGCTCACCGGATAGCTGGGCAGCGCGCCGGGTTGCGGCCCCTTGGGCGGCGGGGTGCCCGGCTTGCCGCAGCCGGCGCCCGCGCCGAGCACGGCGAGCAGGGCGAGGCGGCGAGGCGGCGAGGCGGCGAGCAGACGCTTCGCGCGGGGCGCGGGCCCGATCACGATCACGCCCCCTCAGTGCTTCAGGATCTTGGACAGGAAGTCCCGGGCGCGCTCGCTCTCGGGAGCGTTGAAGAAGCCCTCGGGGGTCCGGTCCTCGACGATCCGGCCGTCGGCCATGAACACCACGAGGTTGGCGGACGCGCGGGCGAAGCCCATCTCATGGGTGACGACCACCATGGTCATGCCCTCGTGCGCCAGCTGGCGCATCACATCCAGCACCTCGTTGATCATCTCGGGATCCAGCGCCGAGGTCGGCTCGTCGAAGAGCAGCGCCTTGGGCTCCATCGCCAGGGCCCGGGCGATGGCGACCCGCTGCTGCTGACCGCCGGACGGCTGGGCCGGGTACTTGTCGGCCTGCGAGGCCAGCCCCACCCGCTCCAGCAGGGCGCGGGACTTGGCGTCGGCCTCCGCCCGGGGCCGCTTGCGGACCCTGATCTGGGCCAGCGAGACGTTCTGCAGCACGGTCTTGTGCGCGAACAGGTTGAAGGACTGGAAGACCATCCCGACCTCGGCGCGCAGCTGGGCCAGCCCCTTGCCCTCCGCCGGGAGCGGCCGGCCGTCGATGGAGATGCTGCCGGTCTCGATCGGCTCCAGCCGGTTGATCGCCCGGCAGAGCGTGGACTTGCCGGAGCCGGACGGCCCGATCACCACCACGACCTCGCCCCGGCCGACCGTGAGATCGATGTCCTGCAGGACGTGCGGATCGCCGAAGTGCTTGTTGACCCCGCTCAGTTCGATCAACGGCGTGAAGACGGCGGTGCTCACACGTGACAACCCTCCTCGGGGCCGCGGGAGGTGGGCTACCTGTTGTTCTGCCGGCCCCTGACCAGCCAGCCGACCGCCGCCCCGGCGACCAGGGTCGCGAACAGCGCGATCCAGAGCGGGGTAGTGACGGTGAAGACCCAGAACTGGATCTTCACCCTGTCGAGGTTCGCGAACAGGAACCACACCGCCAGGACAACGACCGCGACGGTCGCGATGTAACGGGTGGGGATACCCGCGATCTCGCTCCTCTTGCCCCCGGAGGACGACGAACCGTCTGAAATCTTGGTCACAAGCGCAGTCTGTGGGCCGATGGAGCGACAGGTCGGCTTACACGCCCGGGCGTAACCCGCACGGGCGAAGCCGCAGCCGGGGCGGGCCCGTTGGCGCCGGCGAGCGGGGGAAGCGGGGCGAGGGGCGCTACGAGGGCCGGACGGGCGAGGGCGGGCAGGTTGCACCTGCCCGCCCTCGCCCCGACCGCCCTCGCCCCCGAGCCGCCGGAGTTGCCCCGCTCGCCCCGGCTCAGCCCTCGTCGCGCCAGGAGCGCCACAGCGCCGAGTAGGGGCCGCCGGCCGCGACCAGCTCGGGGTGGCTGCCGTACTCGGTGATCCGCCCGCCCTCGACCACCGCGATCACGTCCGCGTCGTGCGCGGTGTGCAGCCGGTGGGCGATGGCGATCACCGTCCGGCCGTGCAGCACCCGGGCCAGCGAGCGCTCCAGGTGCCGGGCCGCGCGCGGGTCGAGCAGCGAGGTCGCCTCGTCCAGGACGAGGGTGTGCGGGTCCGCCAGCACCAACCGGGCCAGCGCCAGCTGCTGCGCCTGCGGCGGTGTCAGGGCCGCCCCGCCGGAGCCGACCTCGGTGTCCAGGCCGTCCGCCAGCGCGTCCACCCAGTCGCCCGCGTCCACCGCGTCCAGCGCGGCCCGCAGCTCGGTGTCGTCCGCCTCGGGGGCGGCCAGCCGCAGGTTGTCCCGGAGCGTACCGACGAACACGTGGTGTTCCTGATTGACCAGCGCCACCTCGGTGCGGACCCGCTCGGCGGGCATCCTGGCGAGCGAGGCGCCGCCGAGCGTGACGCTGCCCCGGCCGGGGCTGTAGATCCCGGCCAGCAGCCGCCCGAGGGTCGACTTGCCGGCGCCGGACGGCCCGACCAGCGCCACCCGGCTGCCCGGCGCCACGTCCAGGCTGATGCCGTGCAGCACATCGGCGCCCTCGCGATAGCCGAAGCGGACCTCCGCGGCCTGGACGTGCCGGCCGCTGGGGTGCGCGTCCTCGTCCGTCTCCCGGTCGGGCACCTCCCGGACGCCGACCAGCCGGGCCAGCGAGGCCTGCCCGATCTGCAGCTCGTCGTACCAGCGCAGGATCAGGTCGACCGGCCCGGTCAGCGCCTGGGCGTAGAGGACACCGGTGGTCAGCTGGCCCACGTCGATCCAGCCCCTGAGGGTGAACAGGCCGCCCAGCACCAGGGTGCCGAGCACCGCGAGGGCGTAGACCCCGTCGATGGCCGGGAACCAGAGGCTACGCAGCCAGAGCGTATACCGCTCCCAGGCCAGCCACTCGGTGAGCTTGCGGTCGGTGAGGCGGATCCGCTCCTCGCCCAGGCGCAGTGTCTCGACCGTCCGCCCGGCGTCGACCGTCTCGGCCAGCACCGTGTTGACGGCCGCGTAGCCGGCCGACTCGGCCCGGTAGGACTGCGGCGCACGCCTGAAGTACCAGCGGGAGCTGGCCAGCAGCAACGGCAGCCCGATGACGGAGGTCAGGGCGAGCAGCGGCGAGGTGACGACCAGCGCCGCGAGCACCAGCACCAGCGAGACCACGGCCACCGCCAGCTCCGGCACCGCCTCGCGGACGGACTTGGAGAGCCGGTCGATGTCGGTGGTGCCACGGGAGACCAAGTCCCCCGTGCCCGCCCGTTCGAGGACGCCGGGCGGCAGCGCCACCGAACGCACCAGGAAGTCCTCGCGCAGGTCCGCCAGGACCTCCTCGCCGAGGATCCCGCTGCGCAGCCGGGACCACCAGGTGAAGGCCGACTGGACGACGAGGGCCAGCAGGTACCAGCCGACGACCGTGGCGATGGTGCCCTCGGCCGTGTCGGTGGCGAGCGACTCCACCAGGGTGCCGAGCACCCAAGGGCCGACCAGCCCGGCCACCGTGGCCACGGCGTGCAGCGCGACCACCGAGCCGAAGCCACGCCGGTGGCGCCGGGCGAGCAGGCGGACGTACGCGCGCACGGCCGCCGGGGAACCGACGGGCAGCATGGTCGCGGGCCCGCGCTCCTGGAGGACTGGGGGCTTCATACGGTCCTGCCTTCTCGCGATCGCGCAACGAACGGGGATCGGGGTGGACGGTGGTGGTGCGGACAGTGGTGGTGCGGCCGGGCCACGCCGCCGGAGCGGTGGCCGCCCGCCGGCCGGGGGTGTCGACCGGCGCTCACACCGCCTCCCGCACCGCGGCCGCCGGTTCCGCCTCGGACACCGGTCCGGACTCCGGCGTCGGAGCCGACGCCGGCTCCTGGATCGGCTCCGGCACCTGTGCCGCCTCCGACACGCCCGCCGGCTCGTCCTCGCGGGTGACCACCGCGCGGTAGGCCGGCGTGCCGCGCATCAGCTCGCGGTGGCTGCCGGTGGCCACGGCCCGGCCCTCGTGGACGAGCACCACCCGGTCGGCCTGGTCGAGCAGCAGCGGGCTGGTGGCGAAGACCACCGTCGTGCGCCCGGCGCGGCTCTTGCGCAGCCCGGCGGCGATCCGCGACTCGGTGTGGGCGTCGACCGCGCTGGTGGGCTCGTCCAGGACGAGCACCGGCGGGTCGGCGATCAGCGAGCGGGCCAGGGCGAGCCGTTGGCGCTGCCCACCGGAGAGGGAGCGGCCGCGCTCGGTGAGCTGAGCCCGCATCGGGTCTCCCCCGCACTCGGGCGAGCCGTCCACCAGGGCGTCCAGGACGTCCTCGGCGCGGGCGGCGGCCAGCGCGTCGGCCGCCTCGACCCGGCCGGAGGAGGGGACGTCCAGCAGGTCGGCCAGGGTGCCCGAGAGCAGCACCGGGTCCTTGTCGTGCACCAGGACGGCCGCGCGCGCCTCCGCCAGCGGGACGGTGTCCAGCGCGGTTCCGCCGAGCCGTACCGAGGGGGTGGGCTGCTCGCCCTCCGCGAGCGGGACATGCCCGCCCAGACGCTCGGCGAGCGCTCCGGCGAAGTCCGGGTCGCCGCAGACCACCGCGGTCAGCTCGCCGGCCCGGGCGGTCAGGCCGGTGACGGGGTCGTGCAGGTCGGCCCGCTCGGGGCGGGTGAGCGCGGCGTCCGCCTCGGCGGTGGTACGGGAGAGCGAGAGCACCCTGACCGCCCGTCCCGCGGAGACCCGGGCCACGCTCCAGGCGTGCGCGGCCTCGCCGAGGATTCGCAGCGGCGCGGCCAGGAAGGCCGTCGCGCCGTAGACGGCGACCAGGCTGCCGACGCTGATCCGCCCGGAGGCGGCGAGCTGCGCGCCGTACCAAGTGACGCCGACCACGAAGAGCCCCGGCAGCAGCACCCGCTGGGCCTGCATCAGCGCCCAGATGCGCGAGGCCCGCACCGCCGCGGCGCGAACCTTCTGCGAGGCCGCCCGGTAGCGGGCGAGGAACAGTTCCTCACCGCCGATGCCGCGCAGCACGCGCAGGCCGGCGACGGTGTCGGCGGCCAGCTCGGTGGCCTTGCCGCCGAGCGTGCGCTGCTCGGCGTAGCGCTTCTCGAACGGGCCCAGCAGCGGCCAGACGGAGGCCGCGAGCACCGGCACACCGAGCAGGACGGCGAGGCCGAGCAGTGGTTGGGCGACCAGGACGACGATGCTGACGGCCAGCCAGACCAGGACCGCGGCGCGGACCCGGGCGACCAGCTCGACGTACCAGCCGATCTTCTCGACGTCCCCGCTGCCGACCGCGACGATCTCGCCGGTGGCGATCCGCCGGGAGAGCCCGGCGCCGAGGTGGGAGACCTGGCGGGCGACCAGCTGGCGGACCTGGGTCGCGGCGGTGATCCAGTTCCAGACGGCCTGGCGGTGCAGCAGCACGGTGGCGCACGCGGCGACGACGGCCAGCGCGAGGGCTGCGCCCCCGGCCCGCCAGATGCCTGCGGCGTCACCGTCGACGGCCGCCTGTACGCCGAGGCCGAGCGGCAACGGCAGGGCGGCCTGGCAGCCCATCTCCAGCAGGGCCCAGCAGGTGGAGAGCACCTGACCACGCCGCTGGCAGCGCTGGAGCCAGCGGAGGAAGGCGATCAGGGAGTCGAGATCGGGGCTGCCGGGGTCGGGCAGCGGCAGGGACTTGAGCGGCATGACGCTCCGTTGCGGGTGGTACGGGCATGGGGCCAGAGCGCGCGGGCCCGGGTCACGGGCACGGCGGGAACGCCTGCGGCGGTCGGCGGCAGACGGCGGGGAGGTCGGAGAGGGCGTGGTGCCGGGGGCGGGTGCCGAGGAGGGGCGGGTCGCGGAGGGCGGACGCGGGCGGCGGGCACGGCGGGGCAGGGTCAGGAGGACATGGGAGTCGAGCGTGCCCGGCCCGGTGTGACCTACGCAACAGGTTTTCCACCGGCCGGCCGTGGGCGAACCACCGGCCGACCGGCTCCCCGGTGTCCACCGGGCGCCCGACCAGCCGCCCGACCGCCCTCCGGCGCGCCCGCCGGCGCACCCCCGCGGCCAAACCTCCCCGAGCTCCCGAAATTCGTCCGCGCACCCGGGAACACCGGCGCTCTCGAACAGGTTGGACCAGTGCGGAAGCATTGGACGACCAGGAGGGCACCCCTTCTCGTGAGCACCATCCCCAACGTGACCCTCAACAACGGCGCGGGGATCCCGCAGCTCGGCTTCGGGGTGTGGCAGGTCCCGGACGCGGAGGCGACGGACGCGGTCCGTACCGCCATCGGGGCCGGTTACCGCTCCATCGACACCGCCGCGATCTACGAGAACGAGGCCGGCACCGGTCAGGCGGTCGGCGAGGCGTTGGCAGCCGGCGGCGTGGCCCGCGAGGACCTCTACATCACCACCAAGCTGTGGAACTCGGGCACCAGCGACTGGTCGGGTGCGGCCGGGCGCGACGCGGTGCGCAAGGCCTTCGACGTCTCGCTCGACAAGCTGGGCCTGGACTACATCGACCTGTACCTGATCCACTGGCCGCGCCCGATGCACGGCAGCTTCCTCAACGTCTGGAAGGCGTTCGAGACGCTGCTCGAGGACGGCCGGGTCAAGTCGATCGGTGTCTCGAACTTCGGCCCCGAGCAGCTCACCCGCCTGCTCGACGAGAGCTCCGTGGTACCGGTGCTCAACCAGGTCGAGCTGCACCCGCACTTCCCGCAGCACGAGCTGCGCGCCTTCCACGCCGAGCACGGCATCGCCACCGAGGCCTGGAGCCCGCTGGGCCAGGGCAAGGGCCTGCTCGGCGAGCCCGCGCTGGTGAAGATCGCCGAGAAGCACGGCCGCACCGTCGCCCAGGTGGTGCTCCGCTGGCACCTGCAGAGCGGCGTCATCGCGATCCCGAAGTCCGTGACGCCCTCCCGGATCAGGGAGAACCTGGACGTCTCCGGCTTCGAGCTGGACGCCGCCGACCTCGCGGCGATCGCCGCCGTGGAGACGGGCGAGCGTCTGGGCCCGGACCCGCAGGAATTCGACTGGAACTGACCCGCCGACCCACCGATTCGATGGTCCGCTCATCCGATGAGCGGTGAGCGGACCTCGGGTGTGCGGTGACTCCGGCTCCGCCCTGGCGATGTGTCAACGCCGAAGGCCGCGACCCTCATTCGGGGGTTACGGCCTTCGGTACGTTGGCGAATCGTTTTGGCTGGTCTGCGAGCAGCCGGAGCTAGAGCCTGGCCGCCTTGGCGAGCAGCGCGAGAGCCGGCGCGTGCTCGTCCTCGTCGAGCGGCGCGAGCAGCAGTCGCTGCACCTCGCCGACCCCGGCGGCCGAGCGGTGCAGCAGATCCTGACCGGCGGACGAGAGCGAGAGCAGGTTACGACGCCCGTCGGAGGGGTCGCGCCGGCGCAGCACCAGCCCGCGCCGGACCAGCCGGCTGACCATCTCGGCCATCGTCGCCTTGTCCAGCGACGCCAGCTCGCCGACCGTGCGCTGGTCGGCGCCCGGCTCCAGCTCAAGGGCGTCGAGCACCGCGTACTGCGGCGCCGTCAGCTCCGACCCGACATGCTCGGACCAGAGCTTGGTGTGCACCTGCTGCCCGACCCGGATCAGGTAGCCGATGGCCCGCTGGGCGTCCAGCATCGGACGGGCGTCGCTGAAGGCGGCGACCGCAGCCGGCTCCAACCTGGCTATCTTCGCCATCACCCGGACGATTTCCAGCTGCTCGTCCGGGGTGAGCGGCTCGAAGAGCGTCCGCTGCACGCGGACCACTCCGCCGGTCGCCTCGCGGACGGCCTGCGCACCGTTCTGCGAGAGTGCCAGCAGCTTGCGCCGGCCGTCGGCCGGGTCGCGCCGGCGCAGCACCAGTCCGCGCCGGACCAGCCGAGCGACCATCTCGGCCATCGTCGCCTTGTCCAGCGAGGCACGCTCACCGACCGTGCGCTGGTCAGCGCCCGGCTCCAGCGCGAGGACCAGCAGCACGGCGAACTGCGGAGCCGTGAGGTCGGCTCCGACGTGCTCGGACCACAAACGGGTGTGGACCTGCTGCGCAACGCGGATGAGATGGCCGGGCGACTGCTGCAGCCGCTCGGACACCCGGGTCGTCGGGATCTCCCCCAGCACCATGTATCCGTCCCGATGTCACACCCGGTGTGTGTGGGACACCCGGGTGGGGCAGTAACGGCGTGTGGGCGTCCCGCTGTGAGGGAGGGCGCGCCAGCCGTGCAGCCGGTGGCTGCTGGCGCACACTATACAAACGGCGGGACCGTCCTGGCAGGCGGGGGCAGATAGTAGACGCATGTTCGTCGAACTTGGCATATTTACGCGCCCGGCGGCGGTCTCGTTCACTCCTTCGCAGCAGTGAGCCGGCCGCACCGCCCTCACCCTCTGTCACCTGCGACTCTTCCGTACCTCCAGCACTCTGGCTCACGGAGCTACTCGTCGGTAAGGTGTGCGCGAAGCGCTCTCAGTACCCATCTCCCGGGCCGGCCCGCCCACCTGCGGTCATCCGGCCCGCCATCTCACCTAGAGAGACGAGACCGAGCATGACCGAGCAGAGCACCACCCCCAGGGTCGCGGTCGTCACCGGCGCGGCCCGCGGCATCGGCGCCGCCACCGCGCTGCGACTGGCCGCCGAGGGATACGCCGTCGCCGTCGTGGACCTGGAGGAGTCGGCGGGCAAGGACACCGTCGACAAGATCGTCGCGACCGGCGGCCGAGCCCTGGCCGTCGGGGCGGACGTCTCGGACGCGGAGCAGGTGCAGAGCGCGGTGGACCGCATCGCGGCCGAGCTCGGCGCACCGGTCGTCCTGGTCAACAACGCCGGGGTGCTGCGCGACAACCTGCTCTTCAAGATGTCCGAGTCCGACTGGGACACCGTCATGAACGTGCACCTCAGGGGCGCGTTCCTGATGAGCCGCGCGATCCAGAAGCACATGGTGGCCGCCGGATTCGGCCGGATCATCAACCTGTCGTCCTCCTCCGCCCAGGGCAACCGCGGCCAGGCCAACTACTCCGCCGCCAAGGCCGGCCTCCAGGGCTTCACCAAGACCCTGGCCATCGAGCTGGGCAAGTTCGGCATCACCGCCAACGCCGTCGCGCCCGGCTTCATCGCCACCGACATGACGGCCGCCACCGCCGCCCGGGTCGGGATGGAGTTCGAGGCCTTCAAGGAGGCCGCCGCCACCCAGATCCCGGTCAACCGCGTCGGTGTCCCGGAGGACATCGCCCACACCATCTCCTTCCTGGCGAGCGAGGGCGCGGGCTTCGTCTCCGGTCAGGTCATCTACGTCGCGGGCGGCCCGCTCGACTAGCGACCGGCCCGCCCCACCCATGAGCGGCCCGCCCGAACCGGCGGGCCGCACCCGACAAGGACACCCCGAACGAGGGCCGACCCGAACAAGGACGGACCCGAACAGCGCCCCCGATCCACCGGCCGGGGGCGCTCCTCGTTCTCGGCGCGGCATTCCCGACTCCACCGAATGCCCGCCCGTTCCTCGCGCACGCTTTCGACACGAATCACCGCCGGATTCGCCGCCCGGCAGCCTCGCACCGGCCATTCGCCACCGGAATTGCATGCGGAAACCCCAGCACAGACCGGCGCACGCACAGGTAGGGGGCGTGCGCACACACCCCGCCAGCCCCCTCGACTGCGGACGCACCTCGAAGTGACCGGAATTCCAGGGAGTTCGCCGGATTCCCGGAGCTTGCCGGTGAATCCCTGGGCAGTCTGCCCCCCGTGCAAGCCCGGATCTAATCATCGGAAGACCTGACGACACCGCCGCACGGGCGCACCCGCGGGGATTCCGGATGGCCGCCGTTAAGCCCTACCTGCTGGTGGTGGCCGGCGTCCTGCTGGACACGGCGCTGGTCGACCTCGACTGGTGGGCCCGGCTGGGCGCGGCATCACCGCTGCTCAACGTCACCGTCGGGGCGGTCAAGATCGCCACCGGCCGGCTCGGCCCGCACTACGCGCTCTACGGCGGCTCGCCCGAGCTGTTCGCCGGCGGCACCATCTTCCCCTCCGGGCACGCACTGGGTGAGCGACGCGCTCGCCGGCTGGGCCACCGGTCTGCTGGTCCTGCTGGCGCTACCACTGCTCGAACCGCTGGTGGCCGGCACCGAGGAACGCCTGCGGCCCCGTCGCTCCAGGCCCGGGGTCAGCCCTCCCAGCTGCGCTCCACCACATCCTCACGAACGCTGAGGTTGAGCCGCCCCTCCCGGTGGTCCATGGTCATCATGGCTCCAGGTTCCAGCACCCGGACCGAGGTCCAGCCGTCCGCGAGCGCCCGTTCCCGCGCGATCGCCACCGGCAGCCCCCGGTAGTCCTCGTCCCTGCCGCCTGTCATCGCTACCCCCAACGCCGTCGGACGTACGCTGGAATCGTAGTCCGAACCGTGCCCGGCAGAAGGAGGTGGGCGATCATGCGTGCGACCACTCCACGACGCTGGCACAGCGGCACCGAGCCCGCCACCGCACGCAGTGCCCTCAAGCTGCGGCTCCTGCTCTCCCTCACTTTCACACCGCTGTTCGCCCTCACGACCGCCGCCTTCGCGGTCTTCGCAGCCCGCGCCACCCCTGACAGCGTACCCACCCAGGGGACCCTCACCGGGTTCGCCGTCTGCTGCGGGGTGCTGACCCTGCTGGCGGCGATCGACCTCTATGTGGTCATCCGGCGGCGGCGCACCGAACTCTGACCACCCATCGGGCGATCCCCCTCGCTGACGAGTGACCAGAGCCGGTGTCGGCCACCGGGGTCCGCGCCTGCGCCGTCAACCCGCCTTCGGGCCGGGAGTGCCGTTCGGCCAGACGCACGGGGAACTGACGGTCAGGCTCAGCTTCTTGGTGTCGTCACTGCTCTCCTGCAGCTCCGCCGTGAATCCGTTCGACTTGTTCTTGTAGTACTCCCAGCCCGCATCCTTGCTGAAGGGCTCGAAGCCCAACTCCGCCAGGTGCTTGCGGAAGGTCTCGAACATCTCGGGATTGCGGTCGACGGGGACGACACCCAGCGCCCAGTCCGTCCTGTGCAGCCGAACCCTCCCCTTCGGGCCCGAGTCAGAGTCGCTTTCGCACCCGCTACTGAAGGGCTCCGACACGAAGGCCTGCTGCTCGCCCAGCAGGGTGGACAGGATGTCCAGGTCGTAGGCCATCACCTGCTGCTTCGCCCGCTCCAGCGTCATGGTCGGCTTCAACTTGTCGGCCTTGCCACAGGAGGTCAGTGCCAGCATCGAGAGCGCCACGATGGCGGCGGTACGATACCCGGTCAGACTACGCATGGTCTCCCTCACTTCCCTGCGATGATCTCGCCCATGGCTCGCAGGGACTGACCCTGCCAGTAGTCGGAGTGCTCGGTTCCCGGGTCAGTGGGAATCTCCCGCCCGCCGAAGCGTCCGTTGGCCGGGTCCCGTCCGAAGGCCAGGTGATTGTCCGCCTCGCCGTGGAATCCCGAATAGGGAACCAGATCGGCGAAGCCGTTCATGATCTTCGTCCCCCATTGACTCGCGCCGTCCGTGACGAGGTCGGCGGGGTTCTCAGGCAGAGCCCATTCGATCGCGTCAGAATCGCCGCGGCCCGCATATACGTGCTTCGGGTCGACCCCGAGGTCCTTGGCACTGTCCACCCCGACGCCCGGGCTTCCCACGAAGATCACGTCGTCGACCGGCAGGCCCCTGTCCCGCAGGGCATAGCCGACCGTGGTGCTTCCGTAACTGTGCCCGACCACGATGTTGTGGGACGGCGCGCCCTCGTGGGTCACCCGCAGGCCTGTCTCGAAGTTGTGGAGCTTGTCCCGCGCACCGTCAGCGTAGGAGTCATTGGCCGCCTGCGGGAAGATGCTCTGTGGTGCGTCGTAGCCGACCCAGGTGATCGAGGAGGTTGTCTTCGTCTGGCCGGCCCGCCAAGCCGCCCCGACCATGGCGTCGGACCGCTCGATGTCACTGTGCAGGTTGTCACCGACCCTGGCCCCGGTACCAGGAACGTAGGTGACCACGTTGTCCGACGTGTCCGGGTTGTTGATCGCGATGATCGCGTGGCCCTTGTTCTCGGTGTCGAATCCGAGGAGGTACGCCTTCGGGTGCTCCGGGGTCACGGTGTCGCCGAGCCGGCTCTGAAGGGAGTTGATGCCGGCGAGCCTGTCCTCCAGCTCAGCCTTCTTCTCCTTCCACTTCACGTGAGCCGGACTCTCGATCTCGGCCTTCGGTCCGAGCTGCTTCATGGCCTCGGGCTCCGGGCCGAGGTGATCGAGCTCGTTCTGCAGCCGGTCGTGCTCGCGCTCGATCGTGATGCGGTTGGCCTGGTCGCGGTCGACCGCGGGTATGCCGTCCCGGTTGCCGATCTGCTCGGGGTGGTTCTGGATCAGCTGTTCCTGCTCGCCCGGGGTCAGCCCGTTCCACCACGCCTTGACCTGCTCCGGGCCGGCCTTGCCGTCGGGGATGTCCGTACGGCCCTGACTGGCCTTGCGGTCCGCCTCGGCGGTCGCGCTGTTCAGGCCGGTGCCGCTGGTGGCGTTGTCGACGAAGTGCCGCAGCCGCCTGGTGATCTCCTGGTCGGCGTGGTCGGCCTCGGAGAGCGCGTCGCGCAGCCGTAACTGCAACGCCGCGGCCTTGTTGGCGGCACCCGGGCCGGCGAAGTTGCCGGCCTTGGGGTCGTTCTCCCAGGTCATACCACCGTCGGGCGCGACGGTGATGCCCGCGGCCTTGGCGTCGTCCATGACGGTGATCAGCCTGGACTGGGCGAGCGCGATGGAGCGGTGTGCCTCGGCCAGCGCGGCGCCGACCAGGATCAGCTCCTCGTCGGCGGCCTTGAGCTTGCCGGTGAACGCCTGGAGGTCGGCGTTGACCTGGTCGGCCGTGGCGCCGGACCACTGGGAGCGGTGCAGCCGGTCGACCACCGTGGTCTGCCAGGCCTCGACGTGCTTGCCGAAGGCGGACGCCAGGCTCTCGTAGGCGAACCTCGCACTCAGCAGGTTGTTGAGGTTGGCGTCGTAGAGGGTCTTGACCTCCATGCTCAGACCACCTCGCGGACGCGGCGGCCGTGGACCCTGGTGCCGAACGGATCCGTGCCCGCCGCGGCGGCCGGGGCCGGGGCGGCGTACTTCGCGCCGATGGCGTTCATGCTCGCCATCGCCGTGTGGTCGCTGCCGCGGTACTCCTGCGCCATCTGGATCAGCTTCGCGCCGTAGCTGTCCATGTCGGCGGAGAGCTTGTCGAGCAGTGTCTTCCAGTCGGCCGTACAGTCGTGCAGCGCGCCACTCAACTGCCAGCCCTGAAACGCCCCTGACGCCGAATCACTCGGGCCGACGACCTTACCGGTCTCGCCGGGTATCTGCCCGGCGACCTCCTTGGCGCTGTGTCCGCAGCCTTCCAGCTCACCGGGACTCACCTGGTAGCCACCGCCACCGTCTGCCGGTTCACGCATTGTTCCCCCCGTTCATCCCCCTTGCGCGGCACCGGGGCTCAGCCCCTCGCGCCACACATGATCAATGCACCGTCGATGGTGGCACACGGCTCCCGCTCGCCGGCATCGGGGGGCCGCCCGCGCGAACGCGAAGTGGGAAGTCGGCCGGGCCGACTTCCCACTCCTGACGAATCCTCAGTCAGCGTCCGGTGACCGCCTGTTTGACCAGTGTCCGCCCGAAGTCCCACATCAGGCCGCTGCCCCGGTGAGCGTCGTCCATGACCTCGGTGAAGGCGTCGACGAAGCGGTCGACGTCCCGCTCGGTGATGATCAGCGGCGGGATCAGCTTGATCACCTCCAGGTGGTCCCCGGAGACCTGGGTGAGAATCCGGTGCCGCTGGAGCAGCGGCACCACCACCATCTGTGCGAACAGGCCCTTGCGGGCCGCTTGCAGGGCCGTCCACCCGGTGCGCAGCTTCAGCGACCGCGGGCGGCCGAACTCGATGCCGATCATCAGACCGCGGCCGCGCACCTCGGCGAGCAGCTCGTACTCCTCGGTCAGCGCGGACAGCCGCTCCCGGAACAGGTCTCCCACCCGCCGGGCGTTCTCGACCACCTTCTCCTCGCGCATCACATGCAGGGTGGCGAGGGCTGCGGCCATCGCCTGGGCGTTGGAGCCGAAGCTCGCCGAGTGGACGAGCACCCGGTCCATCGAGGAGTACACCTTCTCGAAGATCCAGCCCTTGCCCAGCGTCGCGCCGATCGGCACATAGCCGCCGGAGAGCGCCTTCGCGGCGCAGACCAGGTCCGGCAGGACGCCCTCCTCGTGCTGGTAGGCGAAGAACTCCCCGGTGCGGCCGACGCCCGTCTGCACCTCGTCGCAGATCAGCAGGGCCTTGTGCTCGTGCAGCAGCTCCTGCGCGGCGCGCAGCCAGCCGGGCGGCGGCGCGTGTACGCCCTTGCCCTGGACGGGCTCGACGATCAGCGCCGCGACATCGCCCTTGCCCAGCTCGCGGGCGAGCGCGCCGAGGTCGCCGAGCGGGATCGCGGTGTCGGGCAGCAGCGGGTCGAAGCCCCGGCGGAAGCCGTTCTCGCCGTTGACGGAGAGTGAGCCCGCGGTGAGACCGTGGAAGGCGTGGTCGCAGTAGAGCACCCGCCGCCGGCCGGTGGCGTACCGGGCGAACTTGAGCGCCGTCTCGACCGCCTCGGTGCCGCTGTTGCCGAAGAAGACCCGGTCCAGCCCCGGCGTGTACGAGAGCAGCTGCTCCGCCAGCAGGCCGGGTAGCGGGGCGCAGTCGAAGCGGGTGAGGTCGGGCAGGTCGAGGTCCATCACCTGCCGGACGGCGGCGCGGACGACGGGGTGGTGGCGGCCGAGCGCGAAGATGCCGAAGCCGGCCAGCATGTCGAGGTACTCGTTGCCCTCGGCGTCGTAGAAGTACGGGCCCTCGGCGCGCTCGTAGTACTTGTCGAAGCCGATGGTGCGCAGCATCCGGGGCAGCTGTGGGTTGAGGTACCGGCTGTGCAGCTCGTACCGCTCGGCACCGCGCTCGGCGAGCAGGGCGGCAAGATCGAAGCCCGCCCCGGTACCGTCGAGCCCCGCCCGGTCGTTGTCGTCGAGCCCCGCTCGGGTGCTGGGATGGTCAGCCGGCATGACGCTGGTCCGCTCCTCGGGTCGGTAGCAGGTGCTTGGCGATGGCCGCGGTCTGGGCGGCGACACCGGTACCGGTGAGGCCGATCTCCTCCAGGATCTCCCCGCGCGAGGCGTGCGCCAGGAACTCCTGCGGGATGCCCAGCACCCGCAGCGGGATGTCCACGTCCGCGTCGCGCAGCGCCTGGCCGATCGCGCTGCCGACGCCGCCGGTCCTGCCGTTGTCCTCGACGGTGACCACCAGCCGGTGGGCGGCCGCGAGCTCCACGAGGGCCGGGTCGACGGGCTTGACCCAGCGCGGGTCCGCCACCGTCGTGGTGAAGCCCTCGGCGAGCAGCAGCGCCGCGGCGTCCAGGCAGGCGGGGGCGGTGGTACCGACGGCGACCAGCAGGATCTCCGGGCTCGCGCCGGTGCGTTGCAGGACGTCGACGCCGCCGATCCGCTCCAGCGCCGGGATGACGGGCCCGATGTCCGCCTTGGGGAAGCGCACCACCGTCGGCGCGTCCCGGACCTCCACGGCCTCGCGCAGCTGGGCGCGCAGCTGGTCGGCGTCGCGCGGCGCGGCCAGCCGCAGGCCGGGGACGACCTGAAGGATCGACATGTCCCACATGCCGTTGTGCGAGGCACCGTCGACGCCCGTCACTCCGGCGCGGTCCAGGACGAAGGTGACGCCCAGCCTGTGCAGGGCCACGTCCATCAGGACCTGATCGAAGGCCCGGTTGAGGAAGGTCGCGTAGACGGCGACCACGGGGTGCAGGCCGCCGGTGGCCAGGCCCGCGGCGCTGGTCACGGCGTGTTGCTCGGCGATCCCGACGTCGAAGGTCCGCTCGGGGTAGGCCTTGGCGAACTTGGCGAGGCCCACCGGCTGGAGCATCGCGGCGGTGATGGCGACCACGTCGGGCCGCTCGGCGCCGATGGCCAGCAGCTCCGTGCCGAAGACCGACGTCCAGGAGGTGCCGCCGCTGGGCGAGATCGGCAGGCAGGTGTAGGGGTCGATCGGGCCCACGGCGTGGAAGCGGTCCGCCTCGTCCTGCTCGGCGGGCCGGTAGCCGCGGCCCTTGACGGTCAGGCAGTGCACGATGACCGGGCCGCCGAAGCCGCGGGCCTGGCGCAGCGCGTGCTCCACCGCACCGATGTCATGGCCGTCGATCGGGCCGAGGTACTTCAGGCCGAGGTCCTCGAACATGCCCTGCGGGGCGAAGGCGTCCTTGAAGCCCTTCTTCGCGCCGTGCAGCGCGTCGAAGATCGGCTGGCCGACCAGCGGCGTGCGCTGCAGAGCCTCCTTGCCGATCGCCAGGAAGCGTTCGTAGCCCTGGGTGGTGCGCAGGGTGGCCAGGTGGTTGGCGAGGCCGCCGATGGTCCTGGCGTACGAGCGCTCGTTGTCGTTGACGACGATGACGAGCGGGCGGTCCTGCGCCTCGGCGATGTTGTTGAGCGCCTCCCAGGCGAGCCCGCCGGTGAGCGCGCCGTCCCCGATCACCGCGACGGTCCGCCGGTCGTGCTGGCCGAGCAGCCGGCTGGCCTTGGCGAGGCCGTCCGCGTAGGCGAGGGCGGTGGACGCGTGCGAGTTCTCCACCAGGTCGTGCTCGGACTCGGCGCGGGAGGGGTAGCCGGACAGGCCGCCTCTGGCTCTGAGCCGGCTGAAGTCCTGGCGCCCGGTGAGCAGCTTGTGGACGTAGCTCTGGTGGCCGGTGTCCCAGACGATCCGGTCGTACGGGGAGTCGAAGACCCGGTGCAGGGCGATGGTGAGCTCGACGACACCGAGGTTCGGGCCGAGATGGCCGCCCGTCCTGGTGACGGCCCCGATCAGGAAGTCGCGGATCTCCTCGGCGAGCTGGGGGAGATCGGCGGCCGGCAGACCTCTGAGGTCTGCCGGTCCCTTGATGGTGGGCAGGAGTGACATGGTTTCACCTCGGGACTGTGGGTAGCGGCAGGGATGGCACTGGCTCGACCGGTGTGCGCTCTCAGCCTCGCGCGGTCACGGTCGGTGCGCCCGTTGACTCCGTCAGCTCGGCGAGCTTGAGGGCCTCCTCGATCAGCGTCTCGACGATCTTCGACTCCGGGACGGTCTTGATGACCTCGCCCTTGACGAAGATCTGGCCCTTGCCGTTGCCCGAGGCCACCCCCAGGTCGGCCTCCCGCGCCTCACCCGGACCGTTCACCACGCAACCCATCACCGCGACCCGCAGCGGCACCTCCATGCCCTCCAGACCGGCCGTGACCTCCTCGGCGAGCTTGTAGACGTCCACCTGGGCGCGGCCGCAGGACGGGCAGGACACGATCTCCAGCCCACGCTGGCGCAGGTT
>NZ_JBITGZ010000034.1:0-69374 GCF_044457565.1 Kitasatospora sp. NPDC050543
GCGGCATCTCGTGAGCCCGGTCCAGCAGCTGGCCCAGCAGCCGCTCACCGAAGCCCTCCGACCGGTCGGCCGCAGCCCTGCGGTTCTCCCGTGCGAATTCCGCCATGGGCACCTCAGTTCCCCGCAGCGGCCCTCTCCATCGGCCGGCTTTCTGCCTCGCCCCACGCAGCCGCGCGAGCGCCGCACTGGCGTCTTCTCCGTCTCAGCATCGCACCGGCTCTCACCCCGCGACACCCGAGCTGGATGGATCTTGTGCGCATCGGCTGCGGCCCCCGGCCTGCCTTCGCAGCCGCGAACCGTCCGAGAACGGATGAGGTGTCTTGGTGGTCCTCGGGGCCGACCAGCGGCAACGCGCAACGCGGAGCGACGTGCTCACTCCAGGAGCCGGTTCGCCTGGACCCCGTGGGGCGGTCGGCCGCACGGCCAGCGCCTGTCCCGGACGGCCCGGCAGCTGCGTTGGTGAACTGACGCGACGGTATTCGAGTACCTGACTTGCCTGAATTCGCGCTTTATCGGAGTGATTTCGGCCGGTCCTCGACGCGACGACGTGGGCGTTCGCGGGCTCCTGGACATCTGCGCTGACGGCGGCGGTGTGCGGCGGGTCGTCAGGGTTCCGACGCAGGAAAGTCCGCTGCTGCCGGCAAGGCAGCCCGGACCTCTGATTGGCTGGTTTCCCGTGCTATGCCTCGGGCCTGGAGGGCGCCGACCGTGCGCGGAGATGGTCTATCGCCAGCTCGGATGCCTTCCATGGCCCTTTGAAACGCTTCTGCAGGTCTGGGAGGACGCGCGCGGCAGATCCACCCTTTGGTGCAGTTTGCACACTTCCTTTCGGCCATATTCGTCACTGGAGGTAGTTGTTTGCATGCTAAAAGTGTTCACCTGGTTAGGCTCCTCGCAGCGGACACGTCAGACCCGTAGCCGGACCGGCGCGGGCCTCCGCCTTCCCCTTTTGCCACGAGTAGAGGGCTGGATCGCTGTGACAGCACGCGTGGAAGACGTTCAGAAGCTTCTCGACCAGACGGCGGGTGGTGCGGTCGAGATCCCGGTGCCCGTGTTCGCCGACCCCGACGCCGCGGCGCTCGTCTTTCCGGGCGGCACCGTGCGGATCGACGGCGCGGTGTGCGACTCGCGGACGCTGTCGGTCGGCGGGCAGGCCATGATCACCGCGTCCACGGCACCGGTGGACCTCGCGTTCACCGCCGACGGCGAGTGGGTGACCGGAGCGGTGGCCACCGTGGATCTCGGCGAGGGACGCCGGCTGGTCCTGGTCGACGGCGCTCCGCAAGGTACGGCACTGCCCGCCGGGGCCTGGGCGCTGACGGACGGTCGGGCGCTGCGGTTGACCAGGCGCACGCCCGCGCCGCCGACCGACCCCGAACGCCTGGACGGCCTGGGCCGGGCCCTGCCCGCCGTCAAGCACCGGGACGGAGCCGCCCGCGACCGCACCCCCCAGGCGCTGGTCACCGAGCACGGCATCCTCACCCCCCGCCCAGGACCGCGCCGCCGCAAGGGCATGCGGGTCCTCGAAGCGCCGTCGGTGCGCGGCTGGTCGCCGATCGGCACGCCCGGCGGCGACAACGGCCTGAGCGTCGACTACTACAACCCGCCGCTGCGGATCGCCGGCGCGCTGACCGCGCTGCCGGCCTCCCCGCCGTACAAGACGGTGGTCGGCGGCGTACTGCTGGTGGACACCGGCGCGTTCAACGGCTCGGCCATGGGCGCCTACGTGGTTCCCGACGGCAGCGGCGCGGACCCGTCGCTGTTCGCCTACGGCTCGCTCGGCAGCCAGGTCGGCTTCGGCCCGCCGCTGTTCCAGGTGCGCGGCATCTCCGCCGGGTTCGGCTGGAACAGCCGCGTGCGCGTCCCGGCAGCCGACGCCCTGGGCAGCTTCCCGTTCCTCGTCGCACTCGACAACCCCGGCGAGATCGGCGCCGACGACGAGGAGGTCGACCCGCTCAAGGTCCTCGGCGAGCTGATCGGCGGCTCCAACCCATGGGTGCGGCCCCAGGAGGGCGACCTCTGGTTCGCCGCCGGCCTGGCCTTCGACTGCTTCGAGACGTTCCGCGGCCACGCCATGGCGCTGGTGCAGACCGGATCCGACCTGACGATCAGCCTGCTCGGCGTCGCCGGGATGCAACTGCCCACCAAGAGCGACAAGAAGATCGCCCGGGTGGAGATCGGCATTGAAGCGACCCTGCGCCCGACGGCAGGAGAGCTGAGCATCGGCGCGGCGTTTACCGAGAAGACGTTCCTCATCGACCCGAACTGCAAGCTGCGCGGCGGCGTCGGCATGAAGTTCTGGTTCGGCAGCCACGCCCACGCCGGCGACTTCGCGTTCATGCTCGGCGCGATCCCCGCAGGCCGGGAACTGCCCGCCCGCTACCCAAAGCAGCAGCCGGCCGGCCTGACCTGGGGCGTCGGCTCCACCGTCAACATCACCGGCAACGCCTACGCCGCGTTCACCCCCAAGTCCCTGATGGCCGGCGGCTCCCTGGACGTCGTCTTCCAGTCCGGGATGCTGCGGGCCTGGCTCACCGCCCGGGTGGACGCCCTGCTGGAGTGGAACCCCTTCTACTTCGACGTCGGCATGGGCATCCGGGTCGGCGTCTCCGCCACCATCAAGGTCTGGTTCGTCAAGATCAGGATCTCGATCGAGGTCGGCGTCAGCGTCCGGGTCTGGGGCCCCGCGGTGGGTGGTGAGGCCACCGTCCACCTGTGGTTCATCTCCTTCACCATCGGCTTCGGCGCCGGCCGCCGCAGCCAGGCCCCGGCGCTGGACTGGGGAGGCTTCCAGGGGATGCTGCCGCCGCCCGAGAACATGGTCCGCACCACCCCGATCGCCGGATACACGGGCGAGGGCGCCCCGCCGACACGAGGCGCGGTCAAGCCGTGGCTGGTCAGCAATGGCGGCTTCACCTTCACCGCCGACACCCAGGCGCCCGTCAGCAAGGTCTACCTGAATCAGGGCGGCGACACCATCGAGGTTGCCACCGACGGCGCCGGGGTGGACATCCTGCCCATGCACCTGCGGGGCAAGGGCAGCGAACTGCGCGTCTGGCTCACCTACAACGGCCAGGCCTCGAAGCTGACGCCGTGGGGCCGCGCCGTCCTGCGCGGCAACGTGCCCAACGGTCTGTGGGGCCAGCAGGCCGACGCGCCGAACGACGGGATCATCCCCGACCGGATCCTCGGGATCCGGCTGACGTCGCCGCCGGTCGACCACGGCACCTCCACCGGGTTCCTCGACGAGCAGGCCATCTCCTTCGACCCGATCAACCCCGACGGCAACCAGCCGCTGTCCGCCGGCGAGCCGGCCACGGGCCCGGAGCCGAAGCGGCCCGCCGGCGTCATTGCCGTGATCCAGGACGACATCGACAGCACCGCCACCCGCCGCAGCCGCACCGCCCTGGCCCAGGCCCTGACCGCTCTCGGCGCCGACCTCGGCGCGCTCGACACCGACCTGAGCGGCTACGCGAACGCCGCCGGCACCGCGTTCACCGCCGCGCCGATGCTCGTCGCCGGCTGACCGGACGCGCCGCACCGGGCCGCCCCACGCCGTCCCGTGGGGTGGCCCGCGCCGCCGCGCGCTGTCCGCCCCCGCCCTTTGCCGCGTCCTGTCGAAAGGCACGCCCTGTGACCACCACGTCCGAACCCGCCCCCCAGCCGCGCACCAGCGCTCCGGGTGCCGAGCACCGCACCCGGTTCTTCGACCATCGCATCCCGTCGCTGTACGCGGGCCGCTACAGGATCGACAACCGGCAGACCCTCAAGGACCTCGACGGAGCGGACCGCGTCATCGACGCCACCCCGCAGCCCTTCGACGTCGTCCAGCCGCGCTTCAGCTTCGATCCGACCGGCATCAACGCGCAGTTCCCCGTGCCGGACGCCGTCGGCACCTACAGCCAGACCCTCGCCCACATCAACCTCGACGCCCCCGGCCTGCCCTGGAACCGCCCACTGGGCCCCGAGCAGCCGGCCGCCGTCCCGTGGATGGCCCTGCTGCTGTTCCGAGAGGACGAACTACCCGAGGACCCGGACGCGGTGGGCCTCGTCACCGCCGGCACCGTGCGCCGGCTCCTGGACGGCGCCCTCGGCTCCGGCCGCCCGCCCGCGCTGCCGCCGGAGAGCCTGCGCCCGGACGAGTACGACGAGCAGTGCGCCACCGTCCTCGTCCCCGCCGCCCTGTTCGACGCGGTGAAGCCGCTGCCCGCAGAGATGGCCTACCTGGCACACCTGCGCGAGGGCGGGCGCCCCGACGCCACCCGGGCCGGCACCGATCCCGAGCCGGACGAGGGTGAGCTCAACGCCGTGCTGGTCGCCAACCGCTTCCCCGCCGCCACCGGCGGACGCCACGTCGCCCACCTCGTCTCCCTCGAAGGCCACGACCGGTACCTGACCACCCCCGCCCCCACCGAAGGCGTGCGCCTGGTCTCCCTCGCCAGCTGGTCCTTCACCACCGAACCCGACTCCGGCATCGGCTTCGGCGACCTGTGCCAGCACCTGGCCACCACCGACGGCACCACCCCCCGCCCCGCCGATCAGCTGCGCCTTCGCGTGCCGACCACCGGCCCGGCCAACCCGGCCGGAGCGCAGAAGGAGGCCCTGGACCGGATGGCAGGCGGCGCCGTCGCCCTTCCGCAACGCCTGGAGAGCGGCGAGCGCACCCTCGCCTTCTACCGGGGCCCGCTCACCGCGCAGCCGGCCCGGGACCTGCCCCCGGCGGCCGCCACCCGCCTGGACTCCCCGGGCGAGGCGCTGATCTACCTGCAGCAGTACGGCGTCTTCGACGCCGCCTACGCCGCCGCGTTCACCACCGGGCGCACCCTCGCCCTCGCCGACGCCGAGTTCCGCACCGCGCTACTGGAGTTCCGCTCCGCCGCCCGCGCCGCGGCCCGTCGCCTCGCCTCCCACCCGGAGCTCGCCGCACGGTCCGCCGCAATCCTGACCGGGCGTCACCTCACCGCGCCGCTCGCCTTCGAGGCCTTCGACCGCCTCCTCACGGACGGCGACGCACGCTCCGGCGGCGCCCGCCTCAACCAGGCCCTCGACCAGGCCGGCCCGCAACTGCGCGCCGGCCGCCGCCGCAGCGCAGCCCGCGCCCGCCGCAGCATCGGCGACGCACGCGCCGTCCTCGCCCAGCCCGGCGTCGCCGACCTCCTCACCCAGGCCGCCCCCGACAAGTTCGCGAAGGTCACCGCCTGGCTGGACGCGCTGCGCCGCCTGGAACTGCTGAGCCTGTCCCACCTGGTCCCCGACCCGCGCGCGCTGCCGGCGGAGAGCATCCGCTTCGCCTACCTCGATCCCGCCTGGGTGCGGGCGGCCGTGGACGGCGCGTTGAGCGTCGGCGTCGGCCACGCCCTGGACGCCGACCTCAACGCCCTCGCGACCGGTGGCGGGCCCGTCCCGAAGTGCGCGGTGCTGATCAACTCCAGCCTGGTCCCGAACTGGCCGAACACCATCGTCGCCGCCTACCAGGGCACGGACATCGTCGAGCCCGTGCGCGACGCGGTGTTCGGCCTGGAGACTCGCCTGCTGCTCTACCCGGAGGTCATCGACCGCTTCGAACTGGCAGAGCCGCCGCGCGGCCTGTGCTTCGGCATCGGCGACGTCGGCACCATCGAGCTCCGCGAGATCTCCGGGGACCGGATCGGCCACCCCAAGGGCGAGTTCCCGCAGCCGGCCGGCTTCGCCCGGTTCCTGCGCCCCGGGGGCCGCGACGTTCTCAACGTCGACGGCACCGGCGACGCCCTGCTGCCCGCCCTGTCCGGCGCGCACGGGCTCACCGGTGGGCAGCGGATCTCCTCCGCCCAGTTCGCCCTGCAGATGATTAACGCGCCGCAGGCACAGACCTTCTCCCGGCCCTGAGCCCCGCCCACCCCCACACCGACGAAAGGACCCCGGGCCATGTCCGTGGACAACACCCTCATCGTGCCGGTCGAGGTCGCGGCCCTCGCCGTGAACCGGCAGACCCGCGACACCGGCACCCCGCACGTGTTCCACCGCTGGATCACCAACTTCAAGAACATCGGCGAAGGCGTCGCCCCCGAGCCCGCCCCGTTCTCCAGCCCCGAGGAATGGACCGGCCGCGAGGACCGCCTCGGCGTCTACCTCCAGTGGGAACTGCCCGCCGCCCTCACCCGCGGCCGCCACGACGAGGAGGAGGGCATCGGCGACTTCCCCCTGGTGCCCAACCGGTGGCTCGTCGTCCGCCACACCGACAGCACCCGCACGCTCAAGGCCTGGATCGTCGAGAGCGACTACCTCGACCCGATGGACGGCAGCGTCTCCTTCCAGAACCCCGACTTCGACCCCGACCCCGACAGTGACAGCGAAGAACCCCCCGCGACCCTGATCGGCAAGTGCCACGAACTCACCGGCCCGTGGCGCGAGCCCACCGACCGCCGGGCGCAGTTCCTCACCGCGATCGGCCCCGGACTGCTGACCTTCTCGGTCTTCCAGCCCTACAACAGCAACGTCTTCTCCCTGCACGACACCCTCCTGGACACCCCCGAGGGCGAACTGCCGGCGCGGGAGCGGCTCAGCTACTTCGTCGCCGGCTGGTACGCGGACGCTGGCAGCGACATCCTCGCCGGCACCGAGGACCTCGCCGCGCTGCTGGAACGCCTGCAATGGACGCCACCCGTCGGCTCCGGCAGCGGCATCCGCTCCTCCGTCTACTCCGGTACCGTCCTGGGGCTGGACTGGGACCTGACCGGCCCTGTCCCCGACTCGCCCTGCCCGAAGCCGGCCGACGTCACCCCGATCGTGTCCAACAGCATCGCCGAGGCCGTCGCCGAACTCGGCGCCCAGGCCGACGGCCAGGGCGCCCTGTCCCGCGACGAGGCCGAGCTGTTCCGGGCCTTCCTGCTCGGCGGCATCGACGCCCTGGAGGAACGCGACCGGCCCGAGGCCGACATCCTTACCGACCGCCGCGCCCACGACAGCGCCTTCGGCCCCGTGCCCGGCGGATACCGCTGGTTCATCGGCGAACGAGGCGAGGAGACCGGCCGCAGCACCTCCCGCGCCACCCGGGCAGCGGAGGCCGACACCGTCGCCGAACTCAACCGCCGCCAGGCCGCCCACGACGCCACTGAAGCCGAACTCGACACCGCCCGCGAACACCTCTACCACCTGTGGTGGCTCACCCACCTCAAGAAGAAGCCCTCCGACTTCACCGGCCGCATCGACGACGAACTCGACCCGGACAACGCGGACGGCGCAGCCGGACGAGTCTTCGCCCTCGCCCGCGACCTGGCAGGGCAGCGCGCCGACCTGCCCTGGGGCAGGAGCGAAGCAGACCTCGCGGCACGCATCGACACCCTCTATCCGGCTTACGGCGCCCGCGCCGCCCGTCGCCTGATCCGGGTGCCCGCCGAGGACTTCGAGTACAGCGCCGACCCGGTCCTCACCCTGGAGGGCGCCAACCTCCACGCCCCCCTCACCCGCGACACCGCCCTGCCCTGCCGCACCCCCGAACGCATCGTCACCCGCGCCTCCAACATCACCACCACCGACGTCGCCGCCACCGCCGCCCAGATCAACCTCACCGGCCAGCAGCCGCCCTGCCTCCCCGCGCTGCTCAGCGAGTTCCTCATCCTCGACCGCGCCCTGAAGACCGGCGCTATCCGCGATGTCACCGGCACCCTGCCCGAGTACGGCACCGCACCCTGGGCCATGCCGTGGCAGCCGCTGTTCCTGCTGTGGAAGGCCACCTACTTCCCCCTGCCGCTGCGCGACGGCGACACCCCGCACTGGGAGTTCATCGACGGCTCCCGCTACCAGTGGAAGGGCACCGGAGAGCCCGGCACCCCGCTGACCGTCTCCGGCCGCCAGACCCTCGCCCCCTCCGCCGGCCACATCGTCGACGGCATCCTCCAGAGCTATGCCCGCGTCCGCGACCAGCTGCCCGCCGACGCGCTGCGGCAGGTGCGCTCCCAGGCCCGTGAGGCGGACTACCTCTCCCAGACCCTCGACGGCTTCGGCGCCGCCATCGCCCAACGCCAGCCCCTGGCCGGCCTCCAGCCCACCGGCGAGCTCGCCGACCTCATCGGCAACGGCGACTACCCCCCGCCGGACCCCGGCCCCGGCAAAGCCAGCCCCTGGGACCCCGACCCCGTCTCCACCTTCCAGGAGCTGCGCGCCGGCCAGCTCGCCTTCCTCGACCTGGCCGTCGTCGACCGCTTCGGACGGTCCGTCAACCTCATTGCAAACCCGTCCCACTTCCGCCCCGAGATGCCCGACACCATGCGCCCGGCCCACCCCGTCAGCAAGGACGACTCCGACCGGCTGGTCGAGCTCGGCCCGCGCCTGCTCCAGCCGGCCCGGCTGCGCTTCGACTTCCTCGCAGCCACCGGCGACGAGGACACCGACCTCACCCCCGGGACCAACCCCGTCTGCGCCTGGCTGCTGCACAACCGCCTCGACCAGTCCCTCGTCGTGTACGCCCCCGACGGGGCCGCACTCGGCGAACTCCGGGTCACCCTCAACGCCAACGGCCAGCGGGAGGTCTCCTGGTCCGCCCTGCCCGGCTCCGAGGTGACCCGGTTCGAACAGCTGCAGGCGCTGGCTCCCCACCCCTACCAGCTGCTCAACGCTGTGAAGACCCGCGGGCCGCAGACCTTCGACGCGTTCCGCGCCACCGTCGACCAGGCCCTGCAGACCATCGATCCGGACGGTCCCGCCGACCCCGGCCTCGGCTTCCTCCTCGGCCGCCCGCTCGCCCTGGTCCGCACCCGCCTCACCATGAACCTGCGCGGCCCCCTGCGCACCGACGTCAGCTGGCACAACCTCTTCGAGCCGTCACCCTCCCAGCTGCCCACCTACCCCTGGGCGATCCGCCTCGGCGAGGCGCAGCAGAGCGACGACGGCCTGGTCGGCTACGTCCTCGACGACGACTACGAGCACTTTGAGACGGTCATCAACCCGGCTGCCGGCGGCGGGGGATACCTGCGGCCGATCGGCGACCGGCCCAGCCTGGAACTGGACTTCGGCGACCACAGCACCGCGGTCGCCACCGTGCTGCTGGACCCGCGCGCCGCCGTGCACGCCACCACCGACATCCTCGCCACCAAGAAGGTCTTCGTCCCGCAGGAGTTCACCGACCAGGCGATCGCCCGAATGGCCGTCAACTTCCGCACCGGCCCGCTCCTGGCCGCCACCACCGCCCTGCGCGGCCCGCAGGGCGAGAGTGAGGAGACCGTCCTCATGCCGGCCCCGGCCGGTGTCGTCGGCACCTGGAGCTGGTCCGAGAACCGCGGCGGTGAGTGGGAGAAGCTGCCGATCCTCGGCCAGGACCAGTACGACCTGCCCCTCGCCGAACCCGAGATCCGCTCCGGCTTCCTCACCCTCGACGACGCTGTCGCCCACAGCCGCACCGACCGCTGACCAGTCGCCACTACCGTGCCGCCCCGCGCCTGGGGCGGCACGGCCACCCCCTACTAAGGAGCCATTCGTGACCCTGGTCGTTCAGATGCAGGACGCGGGCATCGCTGCCAGCGATCCCCTGCTGTCCTACACCGTCACCACCACTCCGAGCCCGCTGAAGGCCTCGCCGGAGAACCCGCAGGCCCCCGAGGAGATCGGGGAGATTGTCATCGCCGTCTCCCGGCAGAGCGGAACCCCGGCCGACGTGAAGTCGATCCGGTTGCAGGTGCCCGCCGGCACCATGTCACCGGACCTCGCCACCGACCTGGCGAAGGTCACGCCGAGGATCAGCCTCACCGGCTGGACCGGCCGTCTGGAGGCCGCCGACAAGGAGTTCGTCTTCACACCCGCGGCCAGTCACACGCCCATCGGCCCGGACCTCGGCTTCACCATCCAGCTGTCCGACATCCCGATGAGCCGCAAGGTCGGCACCGCCCCCATCACCCTGACGGAGGAGTCCCGCACCGGAACCTCCGCATTCCAGGACAGGGAAACCGTCTTCAACATCGGGAAGTTCCCCGCCGACTTCTACCTCCGCAACTTCCTCTGTGAGCCGTCCATCGTCCAGAACGGCGGCGACGTCAAGCTGACCTGGGAGCGTTCCGCCAACGCTACCTACGAACTCCTCTACCCGGGCGTTAGCCGATGGGTCACCGACCGGACCAGCCTTGAACTCGAAGGCATCAAATCCGACACCACCTTCTACCTCCGCGCTACAACCGGCGACCCGTCCAACCCGGTCGTGCGCATCCTCTCCACCCAGGTCACCGTCCTCAAGCCCGACCTCGACATCGGTAACCTCACCGTCAACGGGAATGTCACCATCTCAGGGGCGCTCACAGCCACAACGGTGACAGCCCGCAAGACCCTGACCGCCGGACTTCCAACCGCCAGTGCTCTGCCGGAAGGCATCATCGGGCGTGCCACAGCGGACAAGATGCTGGACGGCCGGGACGACACCTTCTACCAGTCGAGGCTCATCCCGCACCGCGACGACTGGGCGATGGTTGACCTGGGAGAGGTCCGCCGCATCACCGGAATCGAGATCCACTTCACCACATCCGTGGCGCCTGGAAGGGTCGAAACATCGACCGATCAAACCAACTGGACCTCAAGGGGGGACGCCACCGCACCGGTATACAGCCACACGTTCCCGAACGGGGGAGCTGAGGTCCGGTACGTGCGCTTCCTTGTTACCAAAGTCCCGTCCGTCGTTTTCCAGATTCGGCACTTCATCGTCACCCCCGGCGTTGCATTCACTGCGGGCATCGGGTCGAGCGGAACACTCGGCGTCGCCCAAACCTCCGGTGACGCGCAGTCGTGACGAACACCGGTGGCCAGCTCGTACCGGACACGCGTACCGCACCCCCGGGCCCGCCGCTCCCGGCCGTGGACGCGGACGCTCCGGCCGGAACACCGGCGTAAGAGCGCCACAGCAGGCTGGGAGGGCTGGGGGCTGCCGTGGGGGAACTTGGGAGCCGACCAGTCCACTTCCTGGGCTCAGTCCCCTGGCAGCCATCGATTGCGATGCGCTCCGGCTTTCTCACGCTGGACGACGCCGTCACCCACAGCCGCACCGACCACTGAGTAGCCATCACCGCCTTTACATGCCGCCCCACGCGGGGCGGCACGGCCACCGAACCCTCCGAGGAGTCAGCTGTGACCGTGGTCGTCCAGATGCAGGACACGGGCGTTGCCGCGAACGATCCCCTGCTGTCGTATCAGATCACCACCACCCCGAGCCCGTTGAAGGCGTCGCCCGAGAACCCGCAGGCTCCGGAGGAGATCGGGGAGATTGTCATCGCCGTCTCCCGGCAGAGCGGAACCCCGGCCGACGTGAAGTCGATCCGGTTGCAGGTGCCCGCCGGCACCATGTCACCGGACCTCGCCACCGACCTGGCGAAGGTCACGCCGAGGATCAGCCTCACCGGCTGGACCGGCCGTCTGGAGGCCGCGGACAAGGAGTTCGTGTTCTCACCCGTGGCCGGTCACACGCCCATCGGCCCGGACCTCGGCTTCACCATCCAGCTGTCCGACATCCCGATGAGCCGCAAGGTCGGCACCGCCCCCATCACCCTGACGGAGGAGTCCCGCACCGGAACCTCCGCATTCCAGGACAGGGAAACCGTCTTCAACATCGGGAAGTTCCCCGCCGACTTCTACCTCCGCAACTTCCTCTGCGAACCCTCCATCATCGCCAACGGCGGCGACATCAAGCTCACCTGGGAACGCTCAGCCAACGCCAAGTACGACCTGCTCTACCCCGGGGTCGAACGTGACGTCACCGACCGGACCAGCCTGGAACTCGAAGGCATCAAATCCGACACCACCTTCTACATCCGCGCCACCACCGGCGACCCCACCAACCCCGTCGTGCGGATCCTCTCCACCCAGGTCACCGTCCTCAAGCCCGACCTGGAAATCAGCAACCTCACCGTGCACGGACACACCAGCACACTCGGAGAACTGATCCCGCAGGGGCCCGTGCACGCCTTTGGCACGCACCAGCTCGCCTGGCACCACTACGGAAGTATCGAAGAGAAGGAGATTGCCAAGGACTTGACGGCATCCTCTGCTGGAATCCTTCTCGGAATGATCAAGTACGACCACCTTGTCCCGTCAGTATCCGGCGACAATGAGAACACCTGGGGAACCGCTGCGGTCAAGCTGGACGGGGTCCCCGAGGTGGGCGCCACCGTACGCAGCGCCTCCGGCTACGAGTCATTCACGGTCCCTATCGCCCCCGGCGCACTTTTCAGTATCCGGTACGCGATCAGGCGTTCCTCCTGTCGGGCGTACTTCTACTGGATGCCCATCGGTGGGGGATTGCCTGTGTAACCCGCCATGCCGCCTGGGGGTCAAGGGGTCGTAGGTTCAAATCCTGTCGTCCCGACAGCGATTGATAGCGTTGTCGCAGGTCAGAGGTCGTCTTCGCAGTGATGCGAAGACGGCCTTTTTGACGTTTCGTCGATTGATGGTCGCATTGTGGTCGCATGAGGTTGTCATCACTTCGTGGACGGCGCGGGCCGGGATTCAAGCGGCAGCAATCGCTGGGAGTTTGGGGCTCGCCGGATGTTCCTGGCGTCGGCTGGAGTGATCGCGGTGTGGTTGCAGCCGGTGGAACCATCGCTGGTGGGTGGCGTCCTTGTCGGCCCGGGCGAGGATGTCGGCGATGGTGTCGGCGGCGTCGCGGGCGGCCTGGTGGGTGAGGTGGTCGTAGATGTTGGCAGTGGTGGAGAGCGTTGCGTGACGGAGCCTCTTGGAGACCGTGGTCAGGGGGACGCCGGCGGTGATGGGGAGTGTGGCGGCGAGGTGGCTCAGGTCGTGGACGGCGATGATGGGGACGTCGGCTTTAAGCTGAGAGCTCGCGCAGGCGGTCCAGGACGCGTTGTGGGCGCAGCGGTTGCCCGTCGGGCTTGCAGAACACCAGGTTGTCCGGCGAGACAGCGGCGCCCGGGGCGGCGGCGCGGTGTCGGAGTGCGGTGGCGACGTGGGGCACAACCGTCCCAGTATCAGGCTGTCCAGTTCAGAGGGGGAACTTCAGTTTGATCACCAGTGCTTTGGCCTGGAGCCAGGCGGTGAGGTAGTCGGCGAGGGTCTGGTTGGGGTCTGCGGTGAAGCCGCCGTCCTGGCCTTCGAGGACGCGTCGGAGTGCGGCTCGGGCGGCGTCCTCGGTGGGGAAGCCGCCCCGTCGGAGCGTATGGCGCTTGTCGGCGGAGGGGAGGTCGACGGCGAGGGTCCAGGTACCGTGCTCGGGATCGCTGGCGAGGCGGGGGCAGCGGGCTCCGAGCTGCTTGTGGTGTGGGTCGCGGCACAAGCGGACGCTGTCCGCCAGATCGACTGGCGAACGCCTCTAAATGACGGCGAGGACGTGCCGGTGAAATGCATGTGCGCATGAACATCGTGTGAGTGGCTGGTAGCTGAGAAGAGCCGGTCCGGCACCTGACAGTCTTGCGGCCGCTGCTGCGTTCCCCAGGCGGGGAGGGGCCCCGGATCCTGCTGCTTTCGCCGTCGCTGGAAGTCGATCACTCGGGGGGATGCGCCGTTCGCGTGCACTTCGAGCTCGGTCCTCAGGTCCTGCCGTGGCACCCGTCCGGGGCGTGGTTGAGTCGTCGCCATGAGCAAGAGTGAGGCCGCGGCCCTGTTCGGCAACCGATTCCTGACGGCACCTGCTCCCTCGGAGACCTTTCCAGAGGAAGGTATGACCGCGACGGACGCCATGAGGCTGGTGGACGAGGACCTCGCGATGGAGGGCGACCCGCAGCGCAACCTCGCGACGTTTGTCACCACGTGGATGGAGCCGGAGGCGCAGCGGATCATCGCGGAGAACCTCCACCGCAATTTCATCGATCACGCGGAGTACCCCATCTCTGCGGAGATCGAGCAGCGCTGCGTGCGCATGCTCGCCGATCTCTTCCACGCGCCGGGGAAGACTGCCGGGTGTCGGACCCAGGGGTCGTCCGAGGCGATCATGCTCGGTGCGCTGTCGCTGAAGTGGAAGTGGCGGGAGCGGCGGCAGGCGGCCGGCCTGTCGGTCGACCGGCCCAATCTGGTCTTCGGCGGTGATGTCCACGTCGTGTGGGAGAAGTTCTGCCGCTACTTCGACGTGGAGCCGCGGATCGTGCCGCTTGCCGAGGACAAGTACACGATCGGCCCGGAGGATGTGGAACCTCACCTCGACGAGAACACGATCGGTGTGGTCGCCGTTGTCGGCACTACGTTCACCGGCCACAAGGACGATGTCGTCGGGATCGACAAGCTTCTGCGGGACATCCGCAAGAAGCGGGATCTCGACATCCCGATCCACGTTGACGGCGCCAGCGGCGGCTTTGTGTGGCCCTTCCTCTACCCGGACTCGAAGTGGGACTTCCGGCTCGAGCAGGTCCGCTCGATCAATGTCTCGGGACACAAGTACGGTCTGGTCTACCCCGGCATCGGCTGGCTGGTCTTCCGCGAGGAGTCCGACCTGGCCAAGGACCTCGTGTTCTACGAGAACTACCTGGGCAAGACCGACGCGACGTTCACGCTGAACTTCTCGACCGGCGCGTCGATGGTCCTCGCGCAGTACTACAACTTCGTGCGGCTGGGTCGCCAGGGCTACACCTATGTCATGGAGGCGATGCAGACCAACGCCCGTGCGCTGGCGGACAACCTGCGTGGCAGCGGCCGCTTCGAGGTGATCGGCAGCGACCTCGAACAGCTGCCGCTGGTCGCTTTCCGTCTCGCCGGCAAGCACTCGTACGACGAGTCGGACATCGCCTGGCAGCTCTCGGCCGAGCGCGGCTGGATGGTGCCGGCGTACACGCTCCCGCCCAACGCCGAACGGGTGAAGATCCTTCGTGCCCTGGCCAAGGAGACCCTGAGCCGCGAGCAGATCGAGCGCCTGACCAGGGACATCGCCGACGCGTGTGCCACCTTGGACCACAAGGGTGCGACCCACGACGTCGAGCGGGCCCAGATCAAGCGCGGCACCGGCTACTGACGCGCAACCGGGCCCGGCACAGCGGACGTTCCCAAAGCCGTGATCGGCGAGATCCTGGAACACGCCGTGCATGAGGTGGCGCCGGTCCCAGATCAGGGTGCGGTCCAGCAGCTCTCGCCGGCAGGTCTGCACCCATCTCTCCGTGATCGAGTTCATTCTCGGTATCCGGACCCCGCTGAGCACGACCTCGATCCCCGCGTCCTGCAGGACGGCGTCGACCAGGTCGGGGAACTTGCCGTCCCGGATCAGGTGGCGGGCCCGGCAGCCGGCGTCCTCGAGGTCCATGACGAGGTACTTCGCCGTCTGCGGCACCCAGGATGCGAGTCAGTTCCCCTCGGTTTCGAAGGTGCGCAGCAAATCGGCAGCGACGCTCACGGCAATTGTCGCGGGTTCCTTGCCGGTGATGTCGGCCAGCCCGATCGGGGTCTTGATCCGATCGATGGTGGCCTCGTCGTGACCGCCCTCGGTGGCGAGGCGTTTGCGGAACCGCACCCACTTGGCCGCCGACCCGATCAGCCCGATGGAGCCGAGATGGGTCGTGCGCAAGGCGGCGTCGCACAGAGCGGCGTCCTCGGCGTGATCATGGGTCATGATCAGGATGTGGGTGCCGCGCGGCAACTCCGCCAGCACCTCCTCGGGCAGCAGCGGTGTGTGATGCACGTGCACCTGCGCCACCGCGTCTGCCAGCACGTCGAGCCGCTCCTCGGTGAGCATGTCGGGGCGGGTGTCGATCAGATGGAGGTCGAGGTCCTGACGTGCCAGGATGCGCGCCAGTTCCAGCCCGACGTGCCCGACGCCGAAGATCGCTACCACCCGTACCGTTGGCAGCGGTTCGAGCAGCACCGAGACCGTGCCGCCGCAGCACTGCACGCCATGCTGGTTGGTCACCTGGTCGTTCAGGGCGAAATCAATCAGCTCCGGCTCCGGCTTGGACGCAGTGATCATCTCCCGGGCCCGATCGATTACGACGGCCTCGACATTGCCGCCACCGATCGAGCCCCACGTCTCGGTCTGCCCCACAACGAGTTTCGCACCGGCGTCGCGCGGGGCATGGCCGCGCACGGTCGCGACGGTCACCAGCACGCCGGACTCCCGGCGTGCTCGCAACCGTGCGACCGCGGCGACCCACGTCATGTCAGGCACCGCTCGACGCTTTTGCCTCGGTTCGGATCTTGCCGTCGGCGGCGTGGCCGTTGGTGGCAAACCCGTTGCGGGCATAACCGTTCCGGGGGGCTTCGCCCTGGCGAGCCGCCTGGATCGCCCAGTACACCGCCTCCGGCGTCGCAGGCGAGGCCAGCTCGACGCTGACCCCGCTCGGCCCGAACGCGGCGGCGGCCTGCCGCAATGCTTCTCGTACCGAGAACGCCAGCATCAGCGGAGGCTCACCCACAGCCTTTGACCCGTATACCGCGCCCTCTTCGGTGGCGTTCTCCAGAAGCGTGACGTTGAACTCCTCGGGCATCTCCGAGAAGCTCGGCAGCTTGTAGGTGCTCGCGCCCTGGGTTAGCAGCCGGCCGCGGTTCGGCCCGTCACTGGCGTCCCAGCGCAGGTCCTCGAGTGTCAGCCAGCCCGCGCCCTGCACGAAACCACCCTCGACCTGACCGATGTCGATCATCGGGGACAGGCTGTCGCCGACATCGTGCACGATGTCCACCCGCCGGATGCGGTACGCGCCGGTGAAGCCGTCCACCTCCACCTCGGCTGCGGCGGCGCCATGGGAGAAGTACTTGAACGGTGAGCCCCTGAACGTCTTCGCGTTCCAGCGCAGACCCTCGGTCCGGTAGAAACCGGCCGCCGACAACTGAACTCGCTGGAAGTACGCGGTGCGCACCAGGTCGTCCCAGGCCAGCTCCTTGTCGCTGCCCGGAGTGCGCGCGACGCCCTCGACGATGCGCACATCCGAGGCATTCGAACCCAGCTGGGTGGCGGCCACCTGCAGCAGCCGCTCGCGCAACTGCTCGCAGGCGTTCTTCACCGCCGCACCGTTGAGATCCGCCCCGGCACTGGCGGCGGTGGCAGAGGTGTTGGGCACCTTGTCGGTTCGCGTCGGGGCCAGCCGCACCTTGCGTAGCGGGATACCCAGCGTGGTCGCGGCCACCTGCAGCATCTTGGTGTGCAAGCCCTGGCCCATCTCGGTGCCGCCGTGGTTGATCAGGACCGAGCCGTCCTTGTAGATCAGCACCAGCGCGCCGCCCTGGTTGAAGGCGGTGAGGTTGAACGAGATTCCGAACTTGATGCCGGTCATCGCAAGTGCCCGCTTGGTGTTCGGGTGCGCGGCATTGAAGGCAGCGATCTCGCGCTTGCGATCGGCGATGTCGGCGTTGTCCTGAACCTGCTGCCAGACGGTGGAGATGCGTTCGGGCTGAACGACCGGCTGTCCGTACGGCGTCGACTGACCCTGCCGGTAGAAGTTACGCTCCCGCAGCTCCATCGGATCCAGGCCGAGCAGCGGCGCGCACCGGCCCATGATGTCCTCGATCACCAGCATGCCCTGCGGTCCGCCGAAGCCGCGGAAGGCGGTGTTGGAGACCTTGTTGGTCCTGGCGATGCGACCGGCGATGCGCGCGTTGGGAAGCCAGTAGGTGTTGTCGATGTGGCACAGCGCACGGGCCACCACGGGCTCGGACAGATCCAGGCTCCAGCCGCCGTCCGCGGTCAAGGTGGCGTCCAGGGCCTGGACGCGGCCGTCGGCGTCGAAGCCGATCTTCCACTCGGCGTGGAACCCGTGCCGCTTACCGGACATGGTCAGATCCTGAGTCCGGTTGAGCCGCAGCCGAACCGGCCGACCGGTCAGTTTGGCGCCGAGCGCGGCGATGGCCGCGAACCCGTGCGGCTGCATCTCCTTGCCGCCGAAGCCGCCACCCATTCGCAGACACTGCACGGTCACCTCGTGGCTGTGCAGACCGAGCACGTGCGCGACGATTTCCTGGGTCTCCGAAGGATGCTGGGTGCTGCTCTGGACGAACATCTGCTCGGCCTCGTCGACATAGGCCAGCGCCGCGTGCGTCTCGAGGTAGAAGTGTTCCTGATCGGAGAACTGGAGCTCTCCGGTGAACACGTGCGCGGAGTCGGCGAAGCCGGCGGCGACGTCGCCGGTCAGCATCACGGGCCGAGCGCCGTGAAAACTGTCGGCCGCGATCGCGTCCTGCAGCGCGATCAGGGAGGGCTGTTCGTCGAGTTCCACCTCGACGGCCGCCGCACCGAGCCGGGCCGCCTCCAGGGTCTCGGCGAGCACCCAGGCGACCGCGTGGCCGTAGAACATGACCTTGTCGGGGAACAGCGGTTCGTCATGCTTCATCCCGGCATCGTTGACGCCGGGCACGTCGGCACCGGTCAGCACGCGGACCACACCGGGCACGGCGAGCGCGGGCTCGGTGCGCAGCGCGGTGATCCTGCCGTGGGCTTTCATGACCTGGACCGGGTAGGCGTGCAGCACGTCCTTGGTGCGCTGGACCAGGTCGTCGGTGTAGAGCGCGGTGCCGGTGACGTGCAGGACGGCACTCTCGTGCGGCATCGAGACGCCGACGACAGGCATTTCGGGGCGCTCGGACAACTGGCTCATGACGACACCGCCTCGGTGGTTTGCGCGTGCAGCTTCAGCAGGCTCTGGCCGAGCATCGCGGAGCGGTAGTCGGCGCTGGCTCGATGATCGTCCATCGGCGTGCCCTCGGCCTGCAGGACCCGGGCCGCGGCTTCGATGGTCTCCGCCGCCCACGGCTTGCCCTCCAGGGCCGCCTCGGTGGCGAGGGCGCGGATCGGGGTGGCGGCTACGCCGCCGAGGCCGATGCGTGCCTTGCGGACGATCCCGTCCTCGATGTCGAGCGCGAAAGCGACTGCCACGCTGGAGATGTCGTCAAAGCGCCGCTTGGCGATCTTGTGGAAGGCCACGACTGGCGACAGCGGCAGCGGGATGCGCACCGTGCGGATCAGCTCGCCGGGACGGCGCACGCTCTGCCTGTAGCCGGTGAAGTAGTCCGCCAGTGGGACCTCGCGCTCACCGTCGGCGTCGGCGAGCACCACCGATGCCTCCAGCGCGAGCAGCGCCGGTGGACTGTCACTGATGGGCGAGCCGGTACCCAGGTTGCCGCCGAGGGTCGCACCGTTGCGGATGAGCCGGGATGCGAACTGCGGGAACAGCTCTGCCAGCAGCGGGACGCCGCCGTCGAGGCGGCGTTCGATCTCGGTGAGCGTCAGCGCCGCCCCGATCTCGATGTAGTCGGATTCGACTCGCAGCTCCCGCAATTCGGACAGCCCGTCGATGGCGACCACGCAATCCGCCCGGCGGGAACGGATATTCACCTCCACACCCCAGTCGGTGGAGCCGGCGATCACCACCGCATCGGGCCGCTCGCGCAGCAACTGCAGCGTAGCGGCCAGGGTGCTCTTCCGCAGGAACGCCCTGTCGTCCCGGGTGTATTCGGTGGCAGCCGGTGCGGGCGGGGACTGCTCGCGACGCTGAGCCAGCGGGTCCTCATCTGTGGGCGTACCGACGGCGAACGCGGCATCGCGAATCGGGCGATAACCGGTGCAGCGGCACAGGTTTCCGCTCAGCGCGTGCAGATCGAAACCGTTCGGACCGTGCTCGGCGTCGGTGCTGTCGGCCGAGTCCGCGTGCGCGCAGCGGTCGGGCCGGTAGTACTCGGCGGCCATGCTGCAGATGAATCCCGGCGTGCAGTAACCGCATTGGGAGCCGCCGCGGACCGCCATCTCCTCCTGCACCGGGTGGAGGGTGGGCGGCATGCCGGGTTCGCCGGTGGTGGCGAGACCTTCGCAGGTAATGATCTCCTGACCGTCGAGCGCCGCGACCGGGACCAGGCAGGCGTTGACCGCCACCCAGTCGGTGGGCTTGATCACCCCGGGACGGGCCACCAGGACCGAACAGGCGCCGCATTCACCCTCGGCGCAGCCCTCCTTGGTGCCGGTGAGGCCACGCTCGCGCAGAAGATCCAGGATTGTGGTGTGGGGCGCAGCCGGTGAAATCGGTGTTGCTTTCCCGTTGACCGTGATCCGCGCCGCTACCATGACAGGCCTTCGTTTCGGTGCACGATCGGTCGATTCATCATGTTCGCCAATTTCAGGCAGCTTTCTGTGTCCAGACGCGCCACGCGAGAGGAGCGGGCGCAAAACGGCACGTAACAGCGACGTGCCGGAAGGTGGTGACGGGAAACCTGGAATGTGCCACGGACGGGCACATCAGAACGGCGTGCTCAGCAGCCGTGCGCGATCCGACCCGGAACCCAGACCGTGCACTGGGCGAGGCGACCAAGATCAGAGCTGGTGTACATCCGCTGGTCGCCTCCTTCCGGTAGTCATGGGTCGACGTCTACCGCAAAGTAGTGGCTGGGGTCACAGAGGTCAAGAGGTTGACCTCTGTGTCTCGAGAACCGGACGGTTCGAGGCGATGAGAAGATCATCCACGGCGTACAGGTCAACGCCGTTGCGTTTGGCTGACGGGATCTTCAGCAAGGTGATGTGACGACGCTACGGGACCTCTGGTAGATCAACTTGTGTCGAGCAAGGAAGATCACCGGAGGTCCCGATGCGGGAGAAGAGTGTCATCACTCGGACGATCGAGGCAGCCGGGGGTGTGTATGCGCCAACTCCACTTCGACTGTCGACCAGCAGCACGGCTCGCCCGTTGGACGGGAACGACAGGTCGGTTGTCTACAGGTGCGGGGATGGTTGAGCAGACTACTGACTTCGGCTCGTCCCTCTCCCCTCCGGCGATCTCGCTCACTCGGTCGACTCCTGGCCGATGAGCAGGTCGAGCAGGCTGGCGGGGGCGTTGTCGCCGAAGATCAGCTGGTGATTCTTGTCGGATTCGGCGGCGAACTGAGCACTACGGGGGAAAAGGGCCTGCTCGTACTCCGCAAGGGCGGCTTCGACATCGGCGGGATGTGTGGCGATGGCTTTGCCGAGTTCAGCGCCGTCGAACATGGCGAGGTTGGCGCCCTCCCCGGCGAACGGTGACATGAGGTGGGCGGCGTCGCCCAGCAGCGTCACTCCGGGAACGCGGTCCCAGCGGTGGCCGATCGGCAGGGCGCTGATCGGGCGCGGGGCGAGGGCTGTTTCCCCGTCAGTGATGAGTGCGGTGAGTTCAGGCGCCCATCCGGCGAATTCTGCCGCGACCTGGGCTGCCGCCCTTTCGGGACTGGCGACAATGGCGGCGATCCAGTCCTGCGGCTTGTTGAGCGCGACGTAGGTGTGAAGAACGGCGTCGGCCTCTCGGTGGCCAAGGATCCCCTTGCCGGCTGTGACGGCGAACAGGGAACCGTCGCCGGCGGCCTTGGCCGCTGCTGGGTGGCGCTGGTCGGCGTCGTACAGGTAGGTCTCGATGAACGACGTGCCGACGTACTCGGGCTTCGCGTCGGAGAGCAGCGGCCGGATCCTCGACCAGGCGCCGTCCGCGCCGACGAGGAGGCCGGTCGTCACGGTCGGCCCGTCGGCGAAGGTCAGCTCGTGCCCACCCTCTCCGAGGGGGCGGACACTGGTGACCTTGTGTCCCCACTGGATCATTTCGTCGGGCAGCGAGTTGATCAGGATCCGACGCAGGTCTCCGCGGAGCACCTCGGGGCGACCGCCTGTGCCGTCGTCGGGCTGGTCGAGCAGTACCGCGCCGTGCTGGTCGAGCACGCGCAGGGCCTGGCCGCCTTCATGGATGATCGCGCGGAACTCGTCGGTGAGGCCGGCCGCTTCGAGGGCGAGCTGCCCGTTGTACTCGTGGATGTCGAGCTGACCGCCCTGCGTGCGGGCGTCCGCCGATATCTCGGCTTCGTAGATGGTCGCGGGGATGCCGCGCAGGTGCAGGACCCGTGCGAGGGTCAGGCCGCCGAGCCCGGCGCCGACGATCGTGACGGGAGTGGTCATGGTGGTTTCCCTTTCGCTTGGACACCGCTCTACCGCGATACAGTGTTCGCAGTACCGGCGCCACGATAGCACTACTGCGAACAGTGAGCGCAGTAGCGAGGAGGAGAACCGATGGACGACGCTCATACAGTGATCTGGAACCGGCCGGAGCGGGCCGCGAAAGGCCCCGCGCCGTCACGCACGCGGGCGGAGATCACCAGCGCCGCTATCGCGATCGCCGACGCCGAGGGCATCGAGGCGCTGTCCATGCGGCGCGTCGCCAAGGAACTGGGAACGGGCACAGCCTCGCTCTACCGCTACCTGGCATCCAAAGACGACCTGCTCGACCTCATGCTCGACGCCGTAGCGGCCGAAGGCGGCGGCCCGCCTGCCCCCACCGGCGACTGGCGCAGCGACCTGCGAGGCCTGGCCCATCGTTCCCGGGCCGCCTTCCACCGGCATCCCTGGATGACCTCCCTCGCAGCAGGGCGCCCATCGCTTGGACCGAACTCCCTCGATGCCATCGAACACGCACTCGCCGCCCTCGATCCCCTCGGCTTCGATATCGACGTCATGATCACCGTCGTCGACACGCTGCAGGCCTTCGTCCGCGGCTACGCCATCGGCGAGCTCGCCCAACAGGAAGCCGTCCGACGCTCCGGAGTCGGCATCCAGCAATGGATGGACGCCCATGCGCCCTACCTCGACAAAGTCGTCAAGAGCGGGCGCCATCCACTCCTCGCCCGGGTCATTCGTGATGCCGAGCTTCCCCACGCGGCCGACAGCGCCGAGCGCGGGTTCGAATTGGGACTCGAACGGCTCCTCGACGGATGGGAGGCCAGCCTCCCGGTCCGGCCCTGACGATCCGGCAGCGTCACCTGGCGGTTCAACGGGGAACTCCACACCCCGATGCCGGCCTCCGCGTGCCGAACCCCCGACGCAACGCGATTCCCCGAAACGACCCGCCAGGGCTTGCACGGATCGGCGGACCCCTCGTCGTATCTGCTTTTGGGCCAGCTTGGCGACCAGCCCCGGGGGAAGTCGATCCGCTACTTCAAGCCCTCTCCCGAGGCGATCTCGGAGCTGACCAGCCTCCTCGCGTCCGACGATACGCGGCGCTGACTCACCTATCTGGTCAAACGAGCGAGCCGGGCCCGGTGGCCGCGTCGTCTTGGGGGCGGCGCGGGCCTGCTTGTTCGACCAAGCGGGCCACTGCGTCGACAGCGCCACCTTGGCGATGACCATGCCATCGGCCCTGGGCTGGAACACCGTGAAGTCCCAGTGCGGGGCGTCCTAGGCGACGTCGGCGACGGTCTGCTCCAGCGACGGCATCCACGGCACCAGGTGGGCCAGGTCCTTGCGCAGGATGCGCACCTCCTGGCCCTCGCGCATCGCCTTGCTGTAGGAGAAGGCGAGCCCGCCGGTCAGGCTGCCGGGGCGGTCAGGACGGCCTTGGCCACCAGCCGGAGATTCCTGATCATCGGATTCGGGTCGCCCTTGCGGCTGACCAGGACGACCTGGC
The DNA here is from genome assembly GCF_044457565.1 of Kitasatospora sp. NPDC050543. Taxonomy (NCBI): domain Bacteria; kingdom Bacillati; phylum Actinomycetota; class Actinomycetes; order Kitasatosporales; family Streptomycetaceae; genus Kitasatospora; species Kitasatospora sp. NPDC050543. The sequence goes on from NZ_JBITGZ010000034.1 coordinate 23,274, forward strand.
TGGAAGGAGCGCCCTCGATCGGGACGGTGACGAGGTTGGGGCGCAGTGAGCTACGCCGATCGCCGACGGGTAGCACGGCGATCGCCCTGCCACTCGCGACGAGTTCGAGCTTGTCCTCGTAGCTCTCGATCGTCGGTACGCCGGCCCCGAGGAGCCGGTAGGAAGTCCAGTCCGCGGTCTCGAACGGGCACGGCGCCGCCTTCTCGCCGGCCAGTTCTTCCGCGGTCACCGACGCGCGGTCGGCCAAGGGATGGCCGCGCGGGACCACGAGCATCCGGGGCTCCTCGTACAGCGGGGTGGTGAAGACGTCGTCGGCGGCGAGTGGCAGCGGGGTCCGCGCGATCAGGGCGTCGACGTGCTTGTCGGACAGCGCCCCGACGTCGCGGCAACTCAGGTACCGGGTGGTGATCTCAGCATCCGGGTAACGGCGGCGCAGTTCCCGTACGGCGGCAGTGATCACCAGGTCTTCAACGTAGCCGATGGCGATTCGTTCGGTCTCGGCTTGTTCACGCACGGCCAGTTCGGCCTGGCGGGCGGCCTGCAGCAGGGCTTGGGCCCGGGGGAGGAACCTCTGGCCGGCCGGAGTGAGCCTGGTGCCCTGGGGTACGCGGTCCAGCAGCCGTGTGCCGAGATAGTTCTCGAGCCGTTGGATCTGGCGGCTCAGCGCAGGCTGGGCCACGTGCAAGTCGGCGGCGGCCCGGCCGAAGTGCTGGTGCGCCGCCACCACGGTGAAGTAGCGCACCAGCCGCAGTTCCAGGTCCTGTCCGAGATCGTTCACCCATGCAGCGTACGCGTCATGCCCTTTCGGAATGATCAGGTTGCCGAACCGGTCTTGGACGGCCATGCCGTCCTGGGCCTTGACTGAAGGAGCAACGTTCCCCAAGAAAGAGACAGATGCGATGAAGGCGATCCAGTTCCATGAAGCGGGCGGGCCGGAGGTTTTGCAGTATGACGAGGTGCCGGTTCCCGAGATCGGCCCGGGCGAAGTGCTCGTCCGGGTGCACGCGGCGGGCATCAACCCGCCGGACTGGTACCTGCGTGAGGGGATGAAGGTCATGCCGGCCGAGATGAGGCCGGCGCTGGAGTTCCCCCTGATCCCCGGAACGGACATGTCGGGCGTGGTCCAGGCGGTCGCTCCGGACGTGCTGGGGTTCGCTGTCGGTGACGAGGTCTTCGGCATGCTGCGGTTCCCCGGATTCGACGGCCGGACGTACGCCGAGTACGTGGCCGCGCCGGCTTCGGACCTGGCTCACAAGCCGGCCGGTATCGACCACGTGCAGGCGGCTGGGGCGCCGATGGCCGTGCTTACGGCCTGGCAGTACCTGGTTGATCTCGGCCACGACGTGCCGTCTCCTTTCACCGGCCAGGTGCACCAGCCGGTGCCGATCACGCCAGGGATGACCGTGCTGGTCAACGGGGCCGCCGGTGGAGTGGGCCACTTCGCGGTGCAGCTGGCGAAATGGAAGGGGGCACACGTAATCGCGGTGGCCTCTGGGCGGCACGAGCAGTTCCTGCGCAAGCTCGGCGCCGATGAGTTCATCGACTACACCAGGACGCAGGCCGCGGACGTGGTCAGCGGTGTCGACCTGGTGATCGACACCGTCGGTGGCCCGGACAGCTCACGCTTCCTGACCGTGCTCAAGCGCGGCGGCACCATGCTTCCGGTGTTCTTCGCCCAGTACGACCCGGAAGAGACGGCGAGTCTGGGCATCACAGTCTCCAACATTCAGGTGCGTTCCAACGGCCCCCAGCTCGCCGAGATCGGGCACCTGTTCGACGAGGGCAAGCTGCAGGTCGGGGTGGACGGCACCTACCCGCTGCCCGAGGCGGGCAGCGCACACACGCGAGCCGCGCAGGGCCACATCCAAGGCAAGATCGTGCTGACGGTGATCTCGTGATCGCCGAACTCCAGCAGGCGGTAGCGCACTACGCCCATGCCCTGGACGAGCTGAATGTCCCGAGCTGGAAGCGGTTCTGACCGAAGACACCACCTGGACCTTGACGATGCCCGGACAGGGAGTGCTCGGCCCGGTCGCCGGACGCGTGCGGCGGGGGTGCTCGACTTCATCCGTGACGGGCACACGGCCGAGACCGGAAGGGTGCGGCACCACCCGGGCAATGTCGTGGTCACGACGACGGACGCGGTACCCGAGTAGTGCTTCGTCAAAGACCTCCGCGGATCGATGCGCGGAGGCAAGGGTGCCGTCGGCTCGGCGGTCCGGAAGCCGAGAGTAGCGGCGGAGCCCGAGCGGTTACCGAGGGACGTAGCTCTCGATGTGGTCGATCACCGCCGATACGGCATGTCGGTATGCGGTGCTCGACCGGCGGACCTGGGACAGCAGCATGCCCCCTTGGATGGCTGCCAGCAGGGCGGTGGCCAGTGCGGTGACGTCGGCGCGCTCGCTCAGCTCGCCGCGAGCCTGCATGCGGGCGAGCCCCGAGCTGATGGGTGCTTCCCACCGCTCGAAGGACGCGGCAAGGTCGGTGCGGGCCAAGGGGTCGGTCTCGGCGAGTTCGCTGGCGAGCGAGCCGATCTCGCAGCCGCCCACCCACCCCATGGCGTCCTGTCGGTCCGCCGCCCTGTCGCACCAGGCCCGCAGCGCGTCGATGCTGTCCAGGTTGTCCAGCAGAGGACGCTGCTGGTCGAGCTTGGTGTCATTCTGGAAGTTGACCACGGCCAGGACCAGGCTCCGCTTGTCGCCGAAGTAGTGGTAGATCTGCGAGGCGCTGACTCCGGCGGCTGCCTGGATGTCCGGGATGCTCGTGCCCCCGACGCCGTGGTGGAACATCAGCTCAGCGGCGGCCTCCGATCCGCTGCGGGACCAGGGTGACCGGTACGCGCAGAAGCTCGCCGACGCCGACGTGCCGGTCAAGCACCTCCCGATCAAGGGTGCCACCCACGCCTTCTTCTCGTTCACCGGGTCCGTGCAGCTCTCGCGGGACGTCTTGAATCAGCTCGGAGATGCCGTGGCTATGGCGTTCAACGACTGACCGCCCGGCGTTGCCGCTTGCCAGGTCCCCACCACGCATAAGCGCGGCGGGGACCTGACGTCCCGCGAGCCCGCGACTTCTGGGTCGACAGCAGGTCGCCGAGTACCAGCGCAGACTCAGAGATCTCCCACTGGGCGAGTTACGCGTCGTGATCCTGTCGGCGGTCCGGCGTTTCGTCCTGCGGCTCGGCGGACTGCTCACGCCGGACGTTCGCCGAGCCGTTTGCGCAGTTGACCCGCCCCGTACGCGCGCTTCACCGGCCGACTCAACCGCACGCTGGAGCGCATCGGGCTGGCACTGGCCGGACGGGCCGGCTCCCGATTGGCTGTCCAACTGGGCTTTGACGCAGGGAGGATGACCTTGCTGTGCAGGGTCATGGCGCGGCCGGATCCGCAGTCCAGCACGCCGCGGGTGCTGGGTGTTGACGAAGGGAGGCCACGGGGCGCCGTCCGGCGCTGCATCGCCGGCCCTGGCTGCGCTGTCGTATCCGTTCTGGATGTGGGCCCGCCCGGGGCCGGTGCACTGTGTGCGGATCAGCGGGCGATCGAGATCGCGAAGGGCGCGAATCCGCTGGAGCGGATGACGTGCGGGACGAAGAGGATCGCGGCCTCTGTGGCGCGGGCGGTCTGGACCCCGCCGAGATCGGTGATCCATTCCTTTCGCCAGCCGAGGTCGATGAGCAGTTCGCGGACGGTCTGCTTGGCCTGGGGGTCCTCGCCGGAGAGGAACGCGGTCGGTGTCTGGGGGAGCGTGGCCGGCGCGGTCATCACCGGGAAGAGCATGGTGTTGAGGGTCTTGACGACGCGCGTTTCGGGGAGCGCTTCCTGGAGCTGTTCGGCGAGGCTGGAGCCGGGGTAGATCAGGTCGGCGGGCAGTCCGTCCGGTCCGTCGGTGGTGGCGTTGGAGACATCGACGAGGATCTTGCCGCGCAGTTCGTCGCGCAGGGCGACGAGCCGGTCCAGCGAGCCGTTGCCCGGGGTGGCGTTGATGACGATGCGGGCTGTGCGGGCGGCGTCGGCGGCGGCGCCCGGCGTGCGGTCCGCCACGGTCACCTCATGCCCTGCCCGGACGAGGGCCGCGGCCAGGTTGCCGCCGACGCGGCCGTTTCCGAGAACTGCGATCGTGGTCATGATGATGTGGTCCTTCCGTGGGTGCGGGTTGTGGTGCGCGGTCAGCGGGAGAGCGTGGCGACGGCTTCGGCGTGGACGCCGGGCGCGGCGGCCAGGAAGCTTTCGCTCTGCGGGGTCCAGGGGCGGCCCTCGGCGTCGGAGATCCGTCCGCCGGCCTCGGTGACGAGCAGCGCTCCGGGGAGCAGGTCCGCGCGGGCGCCGGCGAACTGCCAGAAGGCGTCGATCCGGCCGGCGGCCACGTCCAGCAGGTGCAGGGTCGCGGGCACGGCGGTGCGGACGACGAGCGCGTCGAAGAGCATCGCGGTGATCGAGGAGCCGACGCGTCGCACGACCTTCTCGTCCTCGTCGGGCCGGGCCTGGCTGGTGGCCACGATGCTCAGGCCGAGGTCTGCGGTCCGGGAGACGTGGAGCGGCCGGCCGTCGAGGTGGGCGCCCGCGCCGGTGAGCGCGGTGTAGGTCTCGCCGGTCAACGGCAGGTGGACCACGGTGAGCACCGGCTGGTTGTCGCGCACGAGGGTGGCGGTCACCGCCCACTCCGGCAGGGCGTGCAGGTGGTTGACGTTGCCTTCGGCCGGATCCACGACCCACCACTCGCCGGGCGGCAGCGCCCCGCCGTCCAGCTCGTCCTCCACCCAGCCTGCGTCCGGGCGAAGGCTCGTGAGGCGGGGGCGCAGGATGTCGAGGGCCGTGTCGTCGTTGGCGGCGAGCGCGCGCATCAGCTCCTCGCGGCTCTGGTAGCGGACCACCTCGCCGAAGCGCTCGCGCAGTGCCGAACCGGCCGCGCGCACGGCGTCCGCGGTCTGGGCGAGCAGGTCGGCGTCCAAGGCGGCGACGTCAGTGGTCTGAAGCGTTTCGGACATGGTGGTACTCCCGTCTGAGGTGGGGGGATGGGGGCGGTCGGGCCGAGCGGTTCGTTCCGTCCTGCGCTTTCGTCTCGAAGGTATACAGCCGCTCAATTAACTTCAAATGCATGTCAAGCACGGCTAGGATTACTCACATGCAATTGGATTTGAACCTGCTCGCCGCGCTCGACGCGCTGCTGGAGGAGGGCAGTGTGGCCGGGGCGGCCGCGCGCCTGCATGTCACCGCCCCCGCGATGAGCCGGAGTCTGGGCCGAATCCGGCGCACGACCGGGGATCAGATCCTGGTGCGCACCGGCCGCACGATGACCCCGACGCCGTATGCGATCGCGGTCCGGGAACAGGTGCACGAGCTGTTGCACCAGGTCCAGGGGGTGCTGGCGCCGAGCCGAGAGCTCGATCTGGCGACGCTGGAGCGCACGTTCACACTCCGCTGGCACGACTCCCTGGTCGCCTTGAGCGGCCCCGCACTGCTCGCGGCCGTGCGCGCACAGGCGCCGGGCGTGCGATTGCGCTTCGTCGCGGAATCGAGCGTCGACACCCCCGAGTTGCGGCGAGGCGAGGTCGACCTGGAGGCGAACGCCAACCGTCCGAGCGCACCGGACATCCGCGCCGAGAACGTGGGCGAGACCCGCCTCGTCATCGTCGTGAGGCAGGGGCACCCCCTCACCCGTGTCAGGACTGTCACCGCAGAGCGGTACGCCGCCGCTGAGCACGTCACCGTCTCGCGACGTGGAAACCTCAGCAATGCCCTCGACGACGCCCTCGCTCGGCTCAGCCTCACCCGCCGTGTGGTGGCGACCGCGCCCACGGAAGCGGCCGCGTTGGAGTTCGCGCGCGGCTCCGATCTCCTGATCAGCGTCCCCGAAGCCACCACTCGGTCCGCAGTCGCCGACCTCGGCCTGGTCGTGCTCCCCCTCCCGCTCGAACTGCCGTCGGCACCGATATACCTGTCGTGGCATCAGCGTTACGACACCGACCACGCCCACGCCTGGCTGCGCGGGCTGGCGCGAACCGCGCTAGCCGTGTGCGGAGCGTCGTAGTCGGCGTCGTCCGGCCGCTTCGCGGCGGAGAACACAGACCGGTGGTCGCGTTGACGAGGCGGAAGCCGGCGGGCCCGCTGCTCACTGACGCGGAGGGGCTGCTGGTCGTGGCCGTCTCAGGTCGGCCGGGTGCGACGGCAGGGATGCCAGGGGGTGCGGTGGCGGGCGGAGTTCGGCCTCGCCCAGGCCCCCAGGCCAGGGTGACCTGCCAGGCGGGGTGGGCCGGTCGGGCAGCCTCGATCCGCGCCAGGCGGGACCGCGCGCCACGGAGGTCCAGGGGCCCCGCCCGGCCTGTTCAACGAGGCGATGAACCGCATCGATGCGCGAGTAGTCAAGGGCAGCGCTGCGCACAAGCCGGATCTCGGTCAGGGGTACCGCTCGCGGCCCGCTGCGGTAGGACAGCGAGAGGGAGCCGGCGGTGACGTCCGCCGCGCAGCCGTGCAGTCCCAGGGCTGCCGCCATCGCGGTCGTCGTCGCCACGACGTCGGCCGCGATGCCAGCAGCACTGCCCGCACACCGGGTGGTCTCGTAGTGTGGAGGTCGCGGGTTCCAATCCCGTAGGCGGCACAGTGAAGCCCAAGTCAGACATTGCCTGACCTGGGCTTTTGTGGTTTCGGCCAGCCCGGGGCCGCGGGGCGTCCAACTGCTTGCCAGCCGTCCTCGGGCGAACGAACACTCAGCTTCCAGAGGCCGTCCAGGTTCACCCGGGACAGTCTTCGTGCACGGGAGCTACGGCGTGTTCGGAGGCATTGTGAGTCTGCGATCAGAAGGCATGGGTCTGGGTGCGCGGCAGGGTGGACGGCGCTCCGGCGTGGTCCGTACCTTGAGTGCGGACCAGCCCGCGGAGGCCGACACCCGGTCCGAGGAGTTGGATGACTGGCATCAGTCCCTCGAGGCCACCCTCACTCCGATCGTGTCCATGATGGCGTCGATCCTGTCGCTCGCGGCCGGCAGCCAGAGGCGAAAGGCATGAGCTCGGTCAGCTCATGGAGCCGCCCGGGCGCAGCATGGCCGTCACCTTGTCGAGGAGCCTCGCGCCCTCCCACAGCACGTTGTCCGGGGTGGATTCGGACTGGAGCAACTGCTGTGCGGCTGTGGTGAGGTCGTCGAGCCGCTGCTGAAAGAACGTTTTGGCAGAAGGCTGAGGACCAGGGGGGAGCGATACGGTCCAGCTGAGTCCGCGGTGTTCGTCCAAGCTGAGTGCCGGCCGTTCCCTCGCGGATCCGAACTGCTTCCGGAAGTCGCCGACGATCTCCTCGACCGCGCTGCGGATGGGGTCGCTCAGGTTTTCCGCCGGAGCCGCCGGAGCCGCCGGAGCCGCCGGAGCCGCCGGAGCCGCCGGAGCCGCCGGAGCCGCCGGAGCCGCCGAGCTCTGCGCGGCAGCCTGTTCGCCCGGTCGATCGGCGGTACCGGGGGAGCTGCCGGCGGGCCGGTGGCGTTCCAGCTCCTGCCGGCCAGCCGGCGTGAGCCGGTAGACCTTGTGGCCGTTGGCCGTCTCATGGCTGAGCAGGCCCTCGGCCTCCAGCTGGCGCAGCCGCGGATAGACGGCGCCGGGAGAGGGCCGGTAGGCGCCGGCGAACCGCTCGCTCAGCGTGGTGATCAACCCGTAACCGTGGCTCGGCTGTTGATCGAGCAGGGCCAGCAGCTGGAGCCGTATCTGGCCGTGGGAGAAGCGGTGGTTGTCACTCATCTGCCGTTCAACTCCTAGATGACTGATGCCAAGGGCTTCCTGGCGCGCATGAGATGAGGCGAGGGAGTCCAAATGGTCGGTTGCGAAGCCTGACCTGGACTCCCTCGCCACCGCACTCTATGTGAAGACCGTCGACCCGCTGAAGGAAGCGCTGCATCTGCCCGTGGCGTCCCGAGATCGGCATCGCGCCCCGGCCCAGTGACGCCGAGTTGGTCACTCTGGCCGTGATGCAGGCCCTGCCCGGGTTCACATCCGCTGCTGGATCCGCCACGCCACCCCCCACCTGCGGCTCCTGTTCCCGTACCTGCCCGGGCAGTCGGGCTACAACCGGCGACTGCGCAAGGCCGCCGACCTGATCGCACGGGTCAACCGGCTGCTGGTGACCGACACCTCGCTGTGGACCGACACCGTGTGGGTCGTCGCCTTCACTCCGGTGGAATGCGTGCGCTCCCGCGAGACAGCCAAGCGCTCCGACCTGGCCGTATGGGCCGAGTACGGCTACTGCGCCAGCCACTCCCGCTACTTCCGGGGCCTGTGCCTGCACCTGGCGTGCACCCTGCACGGCCTGCCCGTCATCTTACTGATCGTTTCAGAATGCCTTCCGGAGTCGGCGGAGGCAGATGATGCTGCAGGCGAGGTCGAGCAGGCCTTGGTGCAGGTCGGCTCGGCGCTCGTAGCGGATGCGGAGTCGTTTGAACTGGTGAAGTAAGGCGAAGGTCCGCTCGACGACCCGGCGGGTGCGTCCGAGGCCGGAGCCGTGGGCGACACCACGTCGGGCGATGAGCGGCTTGATGCCACGCTTCCACAGCAGGCGACGGTATTTGTCCACGTGGTGTTCGGACCCGGGGCGGCCTCGGTCGACGGGTGAGGGGCCGACAAGATCCTCCCTTTGAGGGCCCTGACGTGGGAGCCGTCGATCGCCGCATCGTCCATGTCCAGCAGGCCACTTGCCCGCAGCTCGGCGAGGAGTGCCTCGTGCAGGCGGGGCCAGACGCCGGCCTCGGTCCAGTCCCGCAGCCTTCGCCAGCTGCTCACCCCGGAGCACCCCACGACCTGGGTCGGGACGTCGCGCCAGGCCACCCCTTTGCGCAGCACGTAGACGATGCCGGCCAGCGCGACGCGGGCCGGTACCGGCAGTCGCCCGGGGTGGCGATGGCGCCGGGCCGGTCGGCCGTCCACGCAACCGACCCGACGCGGTTGCCGGGGACATGGCCTACTCGTCCCGCGGCAACCGCACCCACCTGCGCAAACGTCGCATCGAGGCGGTCATCCCGGAGAAGAGGGACCACGCCGCCCACCGGAAGAACAAGGGCTCCAAGGGCGGCCGACTCGTCAGCCACGATGCAGAGCTCTACAAGGAACGGAACACCGTCACCCGGCCCACCTGATGATCACGGCGATACGCGCCCTAGTCCGTGATGCCGGTACCTCCGAGTCCGTCCAGGTTGCCGCCGTTGAGTAGCACGATGCGGCCGGAGACGCTACTGGCCCATAATGAGGCGCTGCCGCTGCCGCTGCCGATGTCGCCCTTGGCCTTGTGGTGTCCCGGTATCTTAACCGGGATGATTCCCCTGAACTGGCTGGAAACCCGTCCGTTGCCGGACTCCAGGTGAACCCTGGCATCAGCCGTCTCCGGCAGGCAGATGCTGATGTCACCCGACACGCTCGACAGTTTCAGCGCTCGGGTCCTGCGGGGTGTGGCGTACAGGGCGACGGTGCCGGACACCGACCTGATCTCGACGTCGCCGCTCAGGTTGATGGCGTCCACGTGCCCCGAGGAGGTCTCCACCTCGACCGCGCCGGACAGCTGGTTCAGCGTGGTCCCGCCCTCCCCGTTGTGCACCTGGACCTCGCCCCGGCTGTCGCTGGCCAGTACCTCGGCGGAAACGGACCACAGGTCGAGATTGCAATCGCGGGGCACCGCAAGATATATGACGGCATGTTGAGATGGTCGGTGGCGCAGTCGGCCCTTCGTGACCTGTTGCCAGCCGGTGCCATGGTGCCCCAGGAAGAGCAGGCCGTCCCGGCGCTGGACGCTGATCGGGTGCCGGTCGATCTCGGACACGTCCAGCGTGACGTTGTCGTCGTCCGTCCCGATCACCTGGATGCGTCCCCTGGCGATGAAGGACCGGACGGTTGTCACCCCCTCCAGCGTCATGCGCCGCGGTCGATCGATCTTCAAGTGCGTCATCGCGCTCCTTCGTTCCCATGGACCGCCACGCCTGGTTCGGAGTCGATGAAGCCCCGGTGGGGATATCTCTGACGGGGGCAGGGGTATCCCCACCGAGGCGGCCAGTGGGCGGTTACCTTGATCGGTATCCGGTGCGGTGTCAGCTGCGGTCAGCAGGCATGCCGGTGCTCTGCTGGAGCTTCGTCGCCTCGTTGTGGGTGGTCTCCGCCGCGCGGCTGACGAAGTCGAGGACCAGTGCCAGCTCGCGGTCGTCGTAGCGGGAGCACAGCTCCATCATCGAGTCCGTTATCGAACCGAAGAGTCCGACGACCTTGTCGGGCACGCTCGGGTTGACAACGATGATCACCTTTCGCCGGTCGTTCGGATCCTGTTCCCGGTTCACCAGCCCGGCCTTCTCCAGGCGGTTGATCACTCCGGTGATCGCGCCGGAGGTGAATCCGGAGACCTCGGCCAGCCGACCTGCGGTGATCGGCCCGGGGCCGTTGGACGCGAGGTCGAGGCACTTCAGGTCAGTTGGACTGATGCCCAGTCTGTCGGCAATCGCCTGGTGGAACAGGACGGTCTCACCGCTGAGGCGGCGCATCTTCCACGAGAGTGCGCCGACGAGGTCCTCCCTTGGGGGCAAGCCGGTTGACATGCGTGCTCAATCCTCCCTAGTATCTTAGCTCGTAAGCTAAGATACTTCATAGTGGTCGAGTTCTCAACCGTGCCGCTACTTCTTCTGACTCTCCCTCACCCAGGTCCAACTCTCCCTGGTTCAGACGGAGAACTCTGTTCATCTTGTCGGGTCGGCTCGGCAAGCATTTGGCTGTCTCACCCGCGACTATTACGCGTTATGGCCGTCCAGTCGTGAGCAAGCAACGAGGAGACTGATGTGACTGCAACCGATGTGGAAGCGCCCGCCGGTCCGGGCGGCGGCGCGGCCCAGAACTCTCGACGATGGTGGGCGCTCATCGCCTTGCTCCTGGCGAGCTTCATGGACCTGCTCGACGGGACCATCGTGAACGTGGCCATCCCGTCACTGCAAAGGGAGTTAGGGACGAGCGACTCCGACGCCCAGTGGGTGGCCTCCGGGTACGCGCTGGCGTTCGCACTGGTGCTGATCACCGGTAGCCGGCTGGGAGACATCTTCGGCCGCAAGAACCTGTTCATGATCGGCGTGGCCGGTTTCGTGCTCTCCTCGGTCCTCTGCGGAGCGGCCCAGGGCCCCGGGATGCTGATCATCGCCCGCGTGCTGCAGGGCGCGATGGCCGCGCTCATGGTGCCGCAGGTGCTCTCCACCCTGATGGCGACCTTCCCGCCCAAGGAAGGGGCCATGGTGGCCGGCATGTTCGGCGGGGTCTCCGGCCTCGCTGTGGTCAGTGGGCCCATGCTTGGTGCGCTGCTGATCAAGGCCGACCTGTTCGGCCTGGAGTGGCGGTCGATCTTCCTGGTCAACATCCCGGTCGGGATCATCGCGCTGATCGGCGCCGCCCTGTACATGCAGAACACCAAGTCCGAGCACGTGCAACGGGTCGACATCGTGGGCAGCCTGCTGGTCACGGCAGCCATGCTGATGCTGGTCTACCCCCTGCTCAAGGGGCGAGACCTGGGGTGGCCGGCGTGGACGTACGTGTCCATGGCGATGTCGGTTCCGGTGCTCGCGTTCTTCGCCTTCGTGCAGATCCGCAAGGCCCGCGCCAACAAGTCGCCGCTGGTTGAGATGAGCCTCTTCCGCAAGCTCCCCTTCAACGGGGGTCTGCTCATCGGGTTCCTGTTCTTCGCCGGGCTGATCGGGTTCTTCTTCGTCTTCATGATGTACCTGCAGATCGGCCGCGGCTTCGAGGTCATGCACGCGGGCCTCACCGCCCTGCCCTGGTCGCTCGGCATGGCGATCGGTTCGGCGGTCTCAGGCGCGGTCCTCGCCCCCAGGCTCGGCCGCAAGCTGCTCAGCATCGGGGCGCTGGTCATGTGTGCCGCCTTCGTCGGGCTCATTCTGACGCTGCACTACGAGGGCACCAACGCCTCGTCCTGGCAGATGCTGCCCAGCCTGCTGGTGGCCGGCCTCGGCATGGGGGCTGTTGTCTCCTCGCTGTTCGGTATCGTGCTGGCGGCCGTGGAGCCGCGGGAGATCGGGTCCGCGTCGGGTCTGGTCAACGCCATCACCCAGGTCGGGGCCTCGGCCGGCATCGCGATCCTCGGCGTCATCTTCTTCTCGCTGCTCGGCTCCCAGTCCACCGGTATCGCGGACCGGGTGGCCCCGCAGCTGAGGGCCGAGATGTCGGCGGTGAACGTGCCCGGCACGGTCCAGGACCAGGTGATCGCGACCTTCCGGTCCTGCTACCACGACCGGATGGTGGCGAAGGACCCGTCGCAGACGCCCGCGAGCTGCGGTGGCGCCAAGTCCGGAGACGGGGCGACCGCCCAGGTGCCGGACTCCGTCAGTAAGCAGATGGCGGCGGTGTTCGAGCACGCCGGCTCCCGGGCGAACGGTGAGAACTTCACCCTGGCGCTCCAGCGCACCCTGTGGTGCGCGGCGGGAGCCATGCTGCTGGTCTTCCTGCTCTCCTTCCTCCTCCCGGCCCGCGCGCGGAAGTGGGGATAAGCGCCGGCAGCACTGATCGCGGTGGCCCAGGACCTTGACGCTCCTGGCTCCACCGCGATCAGCGGCCGTGCCCCGGGTCCTAACGCCCCCACAGACGTTCGAAGGCGCGGTAGGACACCGAGCGCGGCAGGATCTTGCTCAGCTTGATGGCCGCCCGGTAGTGCCGCCCGGGGATGCAGACCGGCTCCCCGGACCGCACGGCCGCGATCGCCTCGCGGGCCACCTCGTCCCGGTCGAGCCAGACGAACTCCGGCAGGCGGACGCTGCGCATTCCGCCGTGCGCTCCGCCCTCACCGCGCCGGACGAAACCGGGGCAGAGCACCGTGGCGTGGACACCGGACTTGCGTGCCTCGCAGTACACCGTCTCCGTCATCGACGTAAGGAAGGCCTTGGTCGCGGCATAGGTCGCGCCCTGGGGCTGAGGGAGGAAGCCGGCAATGGACGAGACGTTGAGGATGCCGCCGTGCCGACGGGGGATCATCATGGACAGCGCCGCGTGGGTCAGCCGCAGCGGTGCCAGCACGTTGAGGTCCACCTTCCCCAGCTCGTACTCCAGCGGCTGGTCCGCGAGCGGCCGGGGCGGACGGGAGCCGGCACCGGCGTTGTTGACCAGCAGGTCGATCGGACGGTCGGGGTCGGTCAGCCGCTCGGTGACCGCGGCCAGCTCCTCCGGCACGGTGAGGTCGGCCGTCAGCACCTCGACGGACACCTGGTAGTGGCTACGGAGCTCCTCGGCCAGGCTCTCCAGGCGGTCGCCGCGCCTCGCGACCACCACGACATCGGCCCCCTGCTCCGCCAGTCGCCGGGCCAGGCTCTGACCGATACCACTGGATGCCCCGGTCACCAGGGCGGATGTGTAGGTCACCATCCCGTGCCACCTCGTCTCTCGCCGGGCGCTCGCCAACCGGTCGGAGACGGAGCGCACGCCATTGTTTTGGCGACGATGCTGGCCAATGGAGCTAGCGCGCTGCTGGACAGCGGAGAGGCGGCGGCGAAACCACCGCGAGGCCCCGTCGGCTGCGACAAGCCGGCCCCGCGGGCGGGAGTTGCGGACTCCCGCCGACCGATCACGACGACGGTCACCGGACCCCGGAGGCGGGCTGCACCCCGGCGCCTGGCCATCCACCCATGGTTTTCGGTCAGGTCTGGACCATCGGTGCCGCCCGACGACGTGGGGAGAACCTCAAACCCAATGGCATCGAATCAGTTCCGATTGACGTGACTTTCCGTTCCGCCACCGCCGCGTCCATTGAGCTGCTAGTGCGCTTACCGAGCATTGGTCAGGTCGCAGAACCAGGGCTGCGGGACCTCTTCGAGCAGGAAGAGGAGCGCGTGAAAGAGAGGGAAACTCCAGTGGTCCAGCTCGTCGGAGTCGCGGTCCTGATCGGCAGCGGCCTAATATCCGGAGTGTTCTTCGCGGTGGCCGTCAGTGTTCTACCGGCGCTGAACGCGATGACACCGGACCGCTATCTACAGGCCCATTCTCTGCTGGGCAAGGGGTATCACCCGACCATGCCGCTGTTGGTCAATGCGACCCTGGTGGCAGACATCGTGCTGGCCGTGGCAGCACCGTCCGCGACCATCCGTTCCCTCCTGATCACGTCGATCGTCGGGATCGTGGTGGTGGAGGCGGTCTCCCACCTCTGCAACGTGCCCCTGAACAACGTGGTCAGGGGCACGGACGCCGATGCCCTTCCGGCCAACTGGCAGGATCCCCGCCCCAGGTGGCGCAGGTGGCACATGATCAGGACCGTTGCGGCGCTCGTGGTCCTGCTGCTCAACAGCCTCGCGATCACGCTCGCCAACTGACGGCGCCACACCGGGCCGATGCCGGGCCGGCCTCACACCTGGGCAATACTCAGTCGAAGGGAACTGTGATGAGACCGTGGTTTTACACATGGCTGTACAAGCGAGGAGCCGCGTGGGAGCGCGTCGGTATCAGCCCTGAGTTGCGCGAGCTCGTCACCGAGGGACGCATCAAGGCCCCGTTGCAGTCCGAAGGCCGTCCGCGCGCCCTTGATCTGGGCTGCGGCACCGGATCCAACGCGGTGTTCCTCGCTCAGAACGGCTTCGACGTCGTGGGAGTCGACTTCACCGAGTTCGCCCTGGAGCGGGCCCGCGCGCGGGCCCGTGAGGCAGGCGTCGGACAGCACTGCCGATTCATCAACGGAGACCTCTCGGCGGCGGAGATCCCAGGTGTCGTCGGGCCGTTCGACCTACTTGTCGACTACGGGACCCTGGACGACACCACCGGTCCCGTGAAGCGCGGCATAGTGAACACCGTGCTGCGGCTCTCGCGCCCCGGGTCGCAGTTCTTCCACTGGTGCTTCGCGGCGGACAAGAAGGACCTGCCCTGGGTGGCTCGCAAGAGAATGTCCAGGCTTCTTCACACGGTCATGGCACCGGGAGAATCACAGCGTCTTTTCGGCCAGGCCTTCGATGTCGAACGGCTCCCCGACCCGCCCAGGCCCGCGCACGCCGCCTGCTTCCTCATGGTGCGTCGCTGAAACCAGCGGGATCAGGCCAGGGCGCAGCCTGGTGAGCGGCTCGATGAGCTCACGAGGCTGCGCCGCAAACGCGTGCAAATCGGGCCGTCAGCAATCGGCAAAGAGAAGTTGAGAACTGTCTGGAGGCAGACGTCGACAGCTATGCTGCGTGCAAGATCGTGCCAGTGCCTAGATCGTGCCAGTACCTACGGGATATCTGATGCCTGAGTTACAGTGATGTGACCGGTTCCGTCGGCGTTGCCGACCGGAAAACATACGTATGTTGCAGTGAAATAGCGTTCGAAGCTCAACGGACGGGGGACTGCATGCGATTCAGTATTCTTGGAAGTATGGAAGTGTATGACGGAGAACAGCTGGTCACTCCGACATCGCCGAAATTGCGTCACGTACTGGCCTCTCTGCTCCTCCACGCAAATCGGCCGGTCCGGCCCGAGTCGCTGATCGAAGAACTGTGGCTGCACGAACCGCCGGCGACGGCTGCCACCACGCTCCAGACCTACATCTACCGGCTCCGGAAGAAGCTCGGCCTGTACGAGGGGATCGGTGAGCGGGAGACCCTGGTCACGGTCAACTCGAGCTATCTCATGCGGGCCAAAGCGGAGCAGGTCGACATGACCCTGTTCGAGCAGCTTTCCCGGCTCGGGCAGGACGCGCTCCAAGACGGCAAGCCCGAGCAGGCGTCCTCACTGCTCGGCGAAGCCTTGTCCTTATGGCGCGGAAACATGCTGGAAGGCGTGCCGGTCGGTCCGCTGCTGGAGGCGCACCTGGTGCGCTTCGAGGAGGCCCGGCTGCGCGCACACGAGATGCGGATCGAGGCGGGCCTGCAGCTGGGCCGACACCATGAACTGATCGCCGAGCTCCGGTCGCTGATCGCCAGTCACCCCCTGCACGAGGGGTTCCCCGCCCAATTGATGCTGGCCCTCTACCGTTCGGGCCGCCGACTGGAGGCGCTGGAGGTCTACCGTTCGCTGCGCCGTCGGCTCGTGACCGAACTGGGGCTGGACCCGTCCGGCGAGTTGGCGGGGCTGCAACGGGCCATCCTCAGCGCCGATCCGTCCCTGAACCTCCCCGGCGGAGAGCGGAAGGTCGTCCGGCTGAACAGCGGACCGGCTCAACTCCCGGACCAACAAGCCGATCTGGCCGTTCACGAGAGTCTGGCCGCGCAGCTGGAAGCGGTGCTGCGAACGGCTGCCGACCGGACCCGGTACTGGGACGCCACACCGCCTCTGGCCTCCCTCCACGGCATGCCCGGCGTGGGGAAGAGCACCCTGGCGCTGCACACGGCGCATGAGTTGCGTCCGCTGTTCCCGGACGGTCAGCTCTACGTCGACCTCCGCGACCAGCACGGTCGGCCGCTGCCCTCCGTCGAGGCCGTCGACGGATTCCTACGGGGGATCGGACTGCAGCCCGATCCGTCCGACCGGCTGGAGGACCGCACCGAGCAGTTCCGCGCCTGGAGCGCGGACCGCAAGGTGCTGGTCGTCCTGGACAACGCGGTGTCCGCCGAGCAGGTGCTGCCGCTGCTGCCCAGCGGACCGGAGTGCGCGACCATCCTGACCAGCCGGTCGCACCTGGCCGGACTGGGCGAGGAGATAGCGCTCGAACTCTCGCTGCCGTCCTTCGAGGAGGGCGTCCAGCTGCTCGAGTCGCTGCTTCCGGCCGGACAGGTGTTGCAGGACCGCCAGCATGCCGAGAAGGTCGTCCGGCTGTGCGGCCGCCTGCCGGCCGCCATCTGCGCGGCCGCGGCCCAGCTCGGTTCGAGGCCCCAGTGGCGGCTGAGCGACCTCGCCGACTGGCTGGCCGATTCGGCGGGCCGGCTGAGCACCCTCATGTCACCGGACACGAGCCTGCGCAAGACCTTCGAGCTCAGCTGCCGGACGTTCGGACAGAGTGGCCAGCGGATCTTCGAGCGGCTGGGAGCGCTTCCCGAGACGTTCACCCGCGAGGAGCTCCTTTGCGGTGGCGACGATGTGGACGGCGTACTGAAGCAGTTGGTGGAATCCCGGCTGGTGGAGCGGGTCATCCGGATCGAGGACGGCAGTTATCGACCGGCCTATCGCTGTCATGAACTGGTAAGGCTGTATGCGCAGGAGCGCCGGCGCGCGGCCATGCTGCGGCTGGAGGACGCCCTGCCGTCCGGGTCGTACCCCGGGCCGGTCACCAGCCTCCCGATATGTTCCCCGACTGCACAGTGCCGGGTGCCGGCCTGTAGGTGATGGAGCGATGATGGACCAACACAGCGCCCTGCCCTTCCCGTTCCAGAGCCCGGGTGTGCTGGAGACAGCCGAGGAGTGGGAGCGGCTACGAGGCTCCTGTCCGGTCGCCCGCGTCGGTTTCGCGACCGGGGACAGCGGCTGGCTGGTCACCCGGTACGAGGACGTGCGCACCGTGCTGACCGATGCACGCTTCAGCCGTGCGGCCGCGGCCCTTCCGGACGCGCCGCGGATGCGGCCGCTGGCCGCCGACGCGGCGACCATCCTGTCGATGGACCCGCCCGAGCACACCCGGCTGCACAAGCTCGTGGCACGGGCCTTCGGGAAGAAGCAGATCGAGCGGCTACGCCCGTTCGTCGAGCAGACCACCCAGGAGCTGCTGGACGCGATGGAGCAGGCCGGCCCGCCGGCCGATCTGGTGGCCGGCCTCGGGCTGCCCCTGCCGGTCGCCGTCATCTGCCAGCTGCTCGGCGTGCCCTTCGCCGACCGTGACCGGTTCTGCCGGTGGGCCGACGTGATGCTCAGCCTCGGCACCCACACCTCGGACCAGGTCCGGGTCGCGCGCTCGGAGCTGGCCGGCTACCTGGGGGAGCTGATCGAGGTCAAGCGCCAGGCGGAGGGCGGCGACGACCTGCTGTGCCTGCTGATCGGCGCCAGCGAGGCCGGTGACCGGCTGAGCGAGCACGAACTCGTGGTCTTCGGCGTCACCCTGCTGATCGCCGGCTACCACACGACGTCGAGCACCTTCGCCAACGGGGCTCTGCAACTTCTGCGCCGCCCGGACCTGACCGCGAGCATCGCGGGGAACCCCGAGCGGATCCAGGCCACGGTCGAGGAGATCCTGCGGTACAGCACCGCCGGCGTCAACGGCGGAACGATCAGGGTCGCCACCGAGGACGTCGAACTGGGCGGGGTCCTGGTGCGGGCGGGCGAGGCGGTACTGCCCGCGATCACGTCGGCGAATCGGGACGAGACGGTCTTCGCGAACGCCGCCGACTTCGATCCCGACCGCGACCACAACCCCCACCTGGCCTTCGGGCTCGGGGCACACTACTGCCTCGGGTCCCAACTGGCCCGGCTGGAGCTGACGGTGGCGATCGACGGGCTGCTGCGCCGGTTCCCCGGGCTGCGCCTCGCCGTGCCGGAGGAGGAGCTGAGCTGTACCGCGGGCGTCATCCGGAGCCTGACCGCACTGCCGGTCGACTGGTGAGCGCGATATCCTGAGAAGCATCAACTAGACTACGGCCATGGCGACATGACGGGAAGAGAGGTGCAGATCGTGGCTGACGATCTTGAACGCCATTCTGTGCCAAAGCCGTTGAGGGTCTCTGACGCGGAACGCGAGCGGGTCGCTGAGCAGTTGCAGGCCGCGGTCGGCGAGGGGCGCATCTCACTGGCCGAACTCGACCAGCGGCTTTCCCTGGTCTACTCGGCCGACACCAGGCCGGAGGTCGACGCCGTCATGGCCGACCTGCCGGCCGCCCGTCCGCCGGAGGCGCTGGAGGTCAACCGGGTCAAGGCGTTCGCGCGGATCGACGGTCGCTGGGAGGTGCCGGCGTTCCTGACCGTCGGCTGCTACGACGCGGTGATCCGGCTCGACTTTCGCCAGGCGTCGATCGGGCACCCGGCAGTCCGCATCGACCTGTCCGCCGCCAAGAGCATCGTCCGTCTTCAGCTGCCCCCCGGGGCATCGGTCTCGGTCCACGGACTGGCGGTCCACAAGGGTCTCATCCGCAACCGGGTGGCCGACCGGAGCGGTCTCCCCGGCGGTACCGAGTTCACGATCACCGGCCAGCTGATGAAGGCGCTGCTGTTCCTCAGGTGACATCCCGGCCGGCATCGGCCGGCAAATGGTTCGGGCCGCGCACCAGATCGGTGCGCGGCCCGAACCATTGGTCACCACTGCACGGGAATCTCCACGAAGTTCTGGATCAGCGCGCCCTCGTTCCGCGGCAGCTCGTCCGCGGGAGCGGTGAGCCGCAGCTCGGGGAAGCGGCGCACCACGCCCTCCAGGGCCACCTGCAGCTCCATCCTGGCCAGGGCGGCCCCGGCGCAGAAGTGGATGCCGGTGCTGAAGGTCACGTGGCGGTTGTCCCGCCGGGTGATGTCGAAGGTCTCCGGGTCGGTGAAGATGGCGGGGTCCATGTTGGCCGACTCGATCGAGGGGATGATGCTCGAACCGGCGGGGATGAGGACGCCGCCGACCTCGATGTCCTCCTTGACGTAGCGCAGCATGGACAGTGAGGAGCCCATCACCTGGAGGCGCAGGAGCTCCTCGACGGCCGACGGCACGAGCGACGGATCGGCGTGCAGCCGGGCGAGGTCCTCGGGCCGGCTGAGCAGGACGACGAGGCTGGAGCCGAGCTGACCGGCGGTGGTCTCGTACCCCGCGATCAGTAGCAGCATCACCCAGTAGACCAGCTCGTACTCGCTCAGGCCCGACTCGTCGTCGTCCTGGACCGCGATCATCGCGCTGATCAGGTCGTTCCCGGGCTTCTGCCGCTTGGCGGCCACGAGCTGCTGGACGTAGGCGATGAGCTCGCCGCGGGCCCGGCCGATCTCCTCACCGGTGAACCGGCTCACCGACAGGAAGTGGTCCGTCCAGCTGCGGAACTTGTGCTGGTCCTCAAGCGGAACCCCGAGCAGCTCGCAGGTCATCCGGATCGTCAGCGGGAACGCCAGCGCCTCGTTCAGATCGGCCGGGCGGGGGCCCTTCTCCATCGCGTCGAGGAGTTCGGCCACCACCTTCTCGGTGCGCGGCCGCAGCTCCTCGACCCGCTTGGGAGTGAAGGCCTTGGTGATCAGGCGGCGCATCCGGGTGTGCTCCGGCGGGTCCGGGCTGATGTGCGGGTCCTGGAACATGACGTTGTCCTTCGTCATGCGGGCGGTACCCGGTCGGGTCAGGTCGCGGCTCACGCGCTCGTCGGACAGGACCGCCCGCATGTCCAAATACCTGGTGATCAGCAGGGCCTGGTCGCCGCTCGGGAGCTCCACCGGGACGACCGGCTCCTCCCGGATGGTGCGCAGCTCGGTGGGCTGTTCCAGCGCGGACGGCCGCTTGAACGGGTACGGACACGCACCGGTTGTCCGGGGGCTCGTAGTCATACGTCTCCCTTAGAGATGAGATCCAGCCTGTTCGACCGGCTCGGTAGTGGTGCTGGCTGGGAACTTCGGTCCCAGCGCGGCCGGTTATGCCGATGAGACTCTGGCAGCCGGTGATGGACGATCACTGGACGCTCAGCCGGTGCCCTTCCGACCGAATCCGCCGGACAGCGGTCGGGAGCGCCCCACGCACGAGGTCGGCGGCGGTGCGCGCGGGCGGGAGCACGGCGACGACGTCGCTGCGGCCGGAGGTGACCGCCGGGTGCCGGCGGGCCAGGCTCAGCAGGCTCTCGCCTGGACCGGCGTCGACCAGCAGGAAGTCGCCGTCGGCGAGGAGCCGGTCGAGCGCGGGGCCGAAGAGCACGGGCTCGGCGATCTGGCGGGCCCAGAAGCCGGGGTCGATGGCCTCCGCCGACCCCAGCGGGTGCCCGGTGCAGGCCGAGTAGAGCCGGACGGTGGGCGGGCGCAGGGTCGTCCGCGCGACGTCGGGCAGGGTCGAGGCGACGACGGGATCCATCAGCGGGCTGTGGAAGCCCTGGCGGGCCCGGGCCCGGCGGCACAGCACGCCCTGTGCGCGCAGCCGGCTCTCGACCTCGGCGAGCGGCTCGTCGGCACCGGCCAGCAGGGTCTGACGGGGGCCGTTCACCGCCCCGACCACCACCCCCTCGGGAAGCAGGGGGGCCAGCGTGTCGGGCGACGCGGCGACGGCCAGCATCCCGCCGGGAGGTGTCCGCGCCGCCGCCTCCGTCCGCGTGATCAGCAGCCGCACGGCGTCCGGCAGGGACATCACACCGGCGACGACGGCCGCGACGGCCTCGCCGACACTGTGGCCCAGCAGGGCCGCCGGACGGACGCCCCAGCTGCGGACCAGACACGCCGTCGCGTAACCGAGGGCGAACAGCAGCGGCTGCGCCTGCTCGGCCTCGTCGAGACCGTCCTCGCGCCCGGCCAGGAAGTCGGCCCGTAGCCGCTCCGCCCGCGGCCCGAGCAGGCCGAAGACCTCCTCCATGGCGGTGGTGAACACCGGCTCGGCGCCGTACAGGTGTCGTCCCATGCCTGGGTGCTGGGCACCCTGGCCCGCGAACAGCAGCACTACTGGACGCGCGCCGGACGTGGCGGTGGTCTTCATGGACGCCTCCGAAGGCAATGGTCAGGCGCCCGGGGGCGGGCGCCGCACCGACCATGGGGCGGCCGAATCTCGGCCCACTAGCGGGTGGCTGGACCACCACTCACAGGGATGCCAGCTGCTCGCGAGCCCGCGTCCAGCGGAGCCGCCCAGTCTGGTGCACCGAGGGCCTGCCCGGTGATCGAACCGGCCGTGACACAACAGGCGTGGCGCGCCCGGCCGGATCCCTGACACGTCCAACGCCACCTCACACCGTCCGACTCGGGGAGGACCCGTGTATCAGAACCTGATCGTCGCCCGGATGGATCCTTCGCAGGCGGATTCCGTCGCGGAGATCTTCGCGGAATCGGACGCTTCCGAACTGCCGCACCTGATCGGGGTGTCCCGGCGCTCGCTGTGGCGCTTCCACGACCTGTACTTCCACCTCGTGGAGGGAGACCAGGACGTCACCCCCAACCTCTACCGGGCCCGCAGCCACCCGCTCTACGAGGACATCCACGTCAGGCTCGCGCGGCACATCCGGCCGTACGACCCGGCGTGGAAAGAGCCGAAGGACGCCATGGCCAGCCCGTTCTACACCTGGGAGAACAAGCGGTGAGTGCTGAAGTGAAGAAGGTCGCCGTCACCGATGTGACACCGAACCTGCGCCGGGGCGGGGACGTTCGAGTCCTGCTCAGCCCGCTGACGGTCGGCGCCACCTCGGGATTCATGGGGACGGTCACGCTGGAGCCGGGCGAGTACGTGTGCGAGCACTACCACCCGTACTCCGAGGAGTTCGTCCACCTGGTCCGCGGGATCGTGAGCCTCACCATCGATGGCACGACGCTGGAGCTGCACCCGGGCGACTCGGCCATGGTACCGATCGGCGTGCGGCACCGGCTGGTGAACACCGGCTCCGTCCAGGCGCAGGCCGTCTTCCACCTGGGCCCCCTGGCGCCCAAGCCCGAACTGGGCCACGTGGACACCGAGTTCCTGCCCGGCCACGAGGACGCTCCGGCGCCTCGGGTCGGTGGGCCAGTCGGGGCGGACGCATGAGGACGATGGATGTCGCGATCACCGGAATCGGTGTCATGGCCCCCGGAGGACTGGGCCGTGACGCGTTCTGGGACCGCATCGTCTCCGGCCGGGCGGCCACCCGCCGGGTCACACTGTTCGACCCGACCGGGTTCCGCTGCCAGGTGGCGGCCGAGATCGACTTCGACCCGGCCGCCCACGGGCTGACGCCGCAGGACCGGCGCCGCATGGACCGGGCCGCACAGTTCGCGGCCGTGGCGATGGACGAAGCCACGGCCGACAGCGGGCTCGACCTCGCCGGCATGGATCCCGGGCGGGTCGCCGTGACCGTGGGCAACGCGGTCGGCTGCACCACCGGGTTGGAGGAGGAGTACCGGGTCCTCAGCGACGACGGTCGGCAGTGGGCCGTGGACCACACCTTCGCCGTTCCCCAGCTCTACAACTACCTGGTGCCCAGCTCGATCGCCACCGAGGTGGCGTGGCGCTCCGGCGCCGAGGGCCCGACCTCGGTGGTCTCCTCAGGCTGCACCTCGGGCATCGACGCCCTGGGCTACGCCGCCGGCCTGCTGGCCGAGGGCAGCGCGGACGTCGTGCTGGCCGGATCCGCCGACGCGCCGATCTCGCCGATCACCATGGCGTGCTTCGACGCGATCAAGGCCACCTCCACCTACAACGACGACCCGGAGGGGGCCTGCCGGCCCTTCGACCGGGACCGCCGGGGCCTCGTCCTGGGTGAGGGCGCCGCGATGTTCGTGCTGGAGAACGCCGACGACGCCCGGCGCCGGGGTGCGCACATCTACGCACGCATCCTGGGCTACGCCACCCGCGCCAACGGCTTCCACATGACCGGCCTGCGCGCGGACGGCCGCGAGATGGCGGAGGCGATCACTGTCGCCCTGAACCAGGCCGAGCTGGACCCGAAGGACATCGACTACGTCAACGCCCACGGCTCCGGCACCAGGCAGAACGACCGGCACGAGACCGCGGCGGTCAAGACGAGCCTGGGAAGCCGGGCCTTCGAGGTCCCGATGAGTTCCATCAAGTCGATGATCGGCCACTCCCTGGGCGCCATCGGATCCATCGAGGTGGCGGCCTGCGCGCTGGCCATCGAGCACGACGTGGTCCCCCCGACGGCCAATCTCCACGAGCGCGACTCCGAGTGCGACCTGGACTACGTGCCCCTGACCGCGCGTGAGCAGAAGATCTCCACGGCACTCTCGGTGGGCAGCGGGTTCGGCGGCTTCCAGAGCGCGATCGTGATGGCCGCACCCGACAAGGCGGCGGCATGAGCGAATCGCAGGTACGGCAGAGCACCGACGGCCGCGCGAGGGCGGTCTTCACCGGGATCGGTGTCATGGCTCCCAACGGGACCGGCACCGAGGACTGGTGGGCCGCCACCCTGGCCGGCAAGAGCGGGATCGACACGGTCCGCAGCTTCGACGCCCGCTCCTACCCGTCCCAACTCGCCGGAGAGATCAAGGACTTCGACCCGGGCGAGCGCCTGTCGGCCAGGATCGTCGTCGAGACGTCCCGGATGAGCCACTTCGCCCTGGCCGCCACCAGGATGGCCCTGGACGACGCGACCGTGGACCTGTCCAAGATCCCGGAGTACGAGCTCGGGGTGATCACCGCGAACGCCAGCGGTGGCGCCGAGTTCGGCCAGCGCGAGCTCCAGAAGCTGTGGCGCGGCGGCCCCAAGGACGTCAGCCCGTACATGTCCATCGCCTGGTTCTACGCCGCGACCACCGGCCAGATCTCCATCGGCCACGGGATGCGCGGGCCGTGCGGTGTGATGGTCAGCGAGCAGGCCGGCGGCCTGGACGCACTGGGACAGGCCCGCCGGGTGGTCCGCGACGGCACCCGCCTGGTCGTGACGGGTGGGAGCGACTCCTCCCTGTCGCCGGCCGGGTTCGTCTCGCAGCTGCCCACCGGAAACCTCACCCCGGTCAACGATCCGGCCCGCGCCTACCTGCCGTTCGACACCGACGCTTCCGGCTTCGTGCCCGGCGAGGGCGGCGCGATCCTGGTGCTGGAGAACGCGGACACCGCACGGGAACGCGGTGTCGACCACCCCTACGGTGAACTCGCGGGCTACGCCGCCACGTTCGACCCGCGCCCCGGCTCGGGGCGTCCGCCCACGCTCACCCGCTGCGTGCGTGAGGCCCTCGTCGACGCACGGATGCGGCCCGAGGACATCGACGTCGTCTTCGCGGACGGGCACGGCACCGCGGAGATGGACCGCCAGGAGTCACGGACGCTGGCCGAGGTCTTCGGCCCGCGGGCGGTTCCGGTGACGGTGCCCAAGACCATGACCGGTCGGCTCTACGCGGGGGCCGGCGCTCTCGACACTGCCGGTGCGCTGCTGGCGCTGCGCGACCAGGTCGTGCCGCCCACCGTCCACGTCAAGAACCCGGCCGACACGCACGAGCTGGACCTGGTCATCGATCAGCCCCGCGAGATCGAGCTGCGGACCGCCATGGTCATCGCGCGCGGGCACGGCGGGTTCAACGCCGTCGCCATCGTGCGTCTGACCGACCGGCACATCAGAACCACCACTGTGAAAACGGAGGCATGACCGTGAGTGCTTTCACTCTCGACGAACTCAAGACCATGCTGCAGGAGGCGGCGGGCGTTGACGAGTCGGTCGACCTCGACGGCGCCGTGCTGGACACGCCGTTCAGCAGCCTCGGCTACGACTCGCTCGCGATGCTGGAGCTCGCGACGCGCATCCAGAACCAGCTGGGCGTGCCGATCCCGGACGACCACATCGAGTTCATGACCACCCCGCGGGCCGTCCTGGAGTACATCGACAGCCACCTGCCGATGGGAGCGTGACCATGACCGCGCGGACCGAGAACACCGTGGTCATCGACGCCCCCATGGACCTGGTGTGGGAGATGACCAACGACATCGAGTCCTGGCCGCAGCTGTTCGACGAGTACGCCGCGGCCGAGATCCTGGAGCGCTCACCGGACGGGACCATCCGCTTCCGGCTGACCATGTTCCCCGACGAGGACGGCAAGGTCTGGAGCTGGGTCTCGCTGCGCAAGCCCGACGTCGAGACCCGCACCGTCCGGGCCCACCGGGTGGAGACCGGACCGTTCGAGTTCATGAACATCTCCTGGGACTACCAGGAGGCCGAGGGCGGCGTCCGGATGCGCTGGGTGCAGGAGTTCCACGTACGGCCGGAGATGCCGTTCGGCGACGCGGCGATGGCCGAGCACCTGAACACCAACACCAAGGTCCAGATGGCCAGGATCAAGAAGCTCGTCGAAGAGGCGGCGGTCGGCCGCTCCGGTGAGTCGGGGCGATGAGCCAGATCCTCCTGCCACTGGCCCTGATCGGCAGCGGGATGGGGGCCGGCGGACTGATGATCGCCTCGCTGGGAGGCGCGCCGCTGCTGCTCAGCCTCCCGGTCGACCGCTACATCCCCGTCCACCAGTTCCTGGTCACCAGGTTCGACCCGTTCATGCCGATCTGCATGATCACGGCGATGCTCGCGGACATCGCCGCGGCCACGCTGTCCGACGGCTCGGCCCGCGGGCCCGAAGGTGTCGCGGCCGTGCTGCTCCTGGGCGCGATCGTGGTGTCGCTCGTCAAGAACGTCCCGATCAACAAGTGGGTCGGAACGCTGGAGCCGGGCGTCGTACCGCCCGACTGGGAGCGGATCGATCCCCGGGTCCGATGGCGCAACTGGAACGTCGTCCGGACCGCCTTCGTGGTCATCGCGCTGCTGGCCAACGCGCTCGCAGCGGCACTCGCCCTGTAACTCCACAACTTACGGAGACCCCATGAACCTGTCTCTCGACGGGCAGAACGTGCTCGTCACCGGCGGCACCCGCGGCATCGGCCGGGCCATCGTGCTGGCCATGGCCACTGCCGGCGCCAACGTCATCACCTGCCATCGCAACGACTCCGAGGACGCCCAGAGCCTCGCCCGGGAGCTGAAGTCGCTGCCCGGCGACCACCACCTGGTCAAGGCCGACGTCGGCCGGGCCGAGGACATCGAACGGCTGCTGGACGAGTGCCGGAGCCGGTACGGCACGCTCAACACCGTCGTCAACAACGCTGGCGTCATCTCCCACATACCGTTCGCCGAGCTGGCGCTGGACGAGTGGCAGCGCGTCATCGACGCCAACCTCACCGCCCCGTTCCTGATCACCCAGAAGGCGCTCCCGCTGCTCGCGGAGAAGCCCTCGATCATCAACGTCGGCTCCCGGGTGGCCGTCGTCGGACTCGCCCTGCGCGCCCACTACACCGCCAGCAAGGCGGGCCTGATCGGGCTCAGCCGGTCGATGGCGAAGGAGCTCGGCCCCAAGGGCATCCGGGTCAACGTCGTCGCGCCCGGCGTCATCGACACCGAGGAAGCGGCGAAGCTCACGCCGGAGGAGTACGAGGCGCTCCAGCAGCGGTACCGCCACATGACCGCCCTCGGCCGGCTCGGCCTTCCCGCCGAGGTCGCCTCGGTGGTCGTCTACCTCGCCAGCTCCGCGTCGAGCTACCTGACCGGCGAGATCATCCACGTCGACGGAGGAATCTGACATGGCACACCCCGAGAAGGCCTTCCGGGTCCTGCTGCGGGTGGAGACCCACCCCGGCATGGCGGCGGACTTCGAGCGGACCTGGCTGGAGATCGGCACCGCGGTGACCTCCGACCCGGCCAACCTCGGCCAGTGGCTGATGCGCTCCACCGAAGAGGAGCACATCTACCACATCATCAGCGACTGGACCGACGAGCCCGGCTTCCGCACCTTCGAGCACAGCGAGCAGCACGTCAAGCACCGTGAGCGGCTGCACCCCTTCCGCTCCGGCGGCTCGATGGCCACCATGCAGGTCGTCTACCACCTGCCCCAGGCCGAGGCGGCGAAGGCATGAGCGGCGGGATCCGGGTGATCGTCTACTGCCGGGCGCCCGAGGAGGGAGACGCCCCGCTGGAGGCGGCCTTCCACCACATCAACGAGGACCTGGGCAAGGTGCCCGGTCTGCTGCGCAGCGAACTGCTGCAGTCCACCCTCGACGGCGAGAGCGGCTCCTTCGCCGTCCTGAGCTACTGGAAGGACGTCCAGTCGTTCCAGGCCTGGGAGCAGGGGGCGGCGCACCGCAAGCAGACCTCGCCGCTGCGCCAGTACCAGGACCGGGGCGGCAGCCGGCACTACGGGATCTACCAGGTGCGCGCCACCTTCGCGATCCCCGACCAGGCCTGACGCCGCTTTGCCACGAGAAAGGAATTCGGCGATGCGCAACCTGGTGCGCGCGCTGGGACGGAATCTGTACGAGGGACTCAAGGTGCTGGGAGCGATGTACGTCCCCCTGCCTCTACAGAACCCCGGCGGACCAGTCCTGACGGAACCCCCGTCAGGCTCACCGGAGCGACTGATCCCCAGCAGTTCGGCGACCGCGGCCGAGCGGTGGCTGTTCGACGAGCTGCGCCGAGAGATGCGGTGGCCGACCTCATGACCCGAGTAGAGAGAAGCTCTGTGATGCACCGTGCCGTCCCGACCCGGACTGTGCTCGTCACCGGAGCGGCGGGCTTCATCGGCGCCAACTTCGTCCACTACTGGCGCAAGACGCATGCTGACGACACCATCATCGCCCTTGACGCGCTGACGTACGCCGGCAACCAGGAGAACCTTGCGGCGGTGCGCGACGACGTGCTCTTCGTGCGGGCCGACATCGCCGACGGCGCCCGGATGTCCGAAATCCTGCGCGAGCACCGGGTGCAGGTGGTGGTGAACTTCGCCGCCGAGTCGCACAACAGCCTCGCCGTCCTCGACCCCGGCAGGTTCTTCCGGACCAATGTGCTCGGCACCCAGGAGCTGCTCCACGCGTGCCTGGACGCCGGGGTCGAGCGGTTCCACCACGTCTCGACCTGCGAGGTGTACGGGGAGCTGGCCCTGGACAGCGCGGAGGTCTTCCACGAGGAGACCCCGTACCGGCCCCGCACTCCGTACAACGCCAGCAAGGCCGGAGCCGATCACGCGGTGCGCGCCTACCACGAGACCTTCGGCCTGCCGGTCACCATCACCAACTGCGCCAACAACTACGGGCGTTACCAGTTCCCGGAGAAGGTCGTCCCGCTGTTCGTGACCAACGCGCTGCGCGGCCTGAGCCTGCCGGTCTACGCGTCCCGGCACAACCGGCGGGAGTGGATCCACGTGGACGATCACTGCCGTGCGATCGACGCGGTGCTCACCGACGGCGAGCCCGGACAGACCTACCACGTCGGAACCGGGGTGGAGGCGAGCGTTCAGCAGGTCGCCGACCTGGTCCTCGACGAGCTCGGGCTGCCCACCTCGCTGCAGGCCACGGTGGCGGACCGGCCGGGCCACGACCGGCGGTACCTGTTGGACTCCAGCCGGATCAGGGAGACCTTGGGCTGGCAGCCGACCGTCGCGTTCGAGGAGGGCCTGCGGGAGACCATCCGCTGGTACCGCGACAACCCCGGCTGGTGGGAGCCGCTGCTGGAGCGCCGCCCGGTGGTGGAGGAGCGCGCCTGGTCGCCGTCCGAGGCCGGCGCCCGATGAAGGCCCTGGTTCTGGCCGGTGGCACCGGCTCGCGGCTGCGGCCCATCACCCACACCTCCGCCAAGCAGCTCGTACCGATCGGCAACAAGCCGGTGCTGTTCTACGGTATGGAGGCGATCCGGGACAGTGGCATCCGCGAGGTCGGGATCGTCGTCGGCGAGACGGGAGCGGAAGTACGGCGTGCGGTGGGCGACGGATCACGGTTCGGTCTGTCGGTCACCTACATCCCGCAGGAAGCCCCGTTGGGCCTGGCGCACTGCGTGCTGATCGCCCGTGAGTTCCTCGGGGACGACGACTTCCTGATGTATCTCGGCGACAACTTCGTCATCGACGGCATCCGTGACTTCGTCACCGAGTTCCTAGCCCGGCGCCCGGACGCCCAGTTGCTGCTGACCAAGGTCGCCAACCCCTCGGAGTTCGGGGTCGCCGAACTGGACGAGGGCGGCCGGGTGGTCAGGGTGGAGGAGAAGCCGAAGGAGCCCAGGAGCGACCTCGCCCTGGTCGGGATCTACATGTTCACCCCGCTCGTCCACCGGATCGTGGCGGAGCTGCGGCCCAGCGCGCGCGGCGAGTTGGAGATCACGGAGGCGATCCAGGAACTGATCCTCCAGCAGGCGGACGTCACCTCGCACACCATCTCCGGCTACTGGAAGGACACCGGGCGGGTCGAGGACATGCTGGAGTGCAACCGCATGGTCCTGGAGAACATCGCCCCCCGCATGGGCGGGAGCGTGGATGACGAGAGCGAGGTCATCGGCCGGTTGGACATCGCCGAGGACGCGGTCGTCATCCGGTCCCGGCTGGTGGGCCCGGTGTCCATCGGCCCGGGCACGGTCGTCGCGGACAGCTACGTCGGACCGTTCACCTCGGTCGGGTCCGGCTGCCGGCTGGACCACACCGAGATCGAGTACTCGATCGTGATGGACCACTCCTCCATCAGTGGGGTGAGCCGGATCCAGAACTCGCTCATCGGCAGGAACGTGGAGGTCTCCCCGGCCGGCCCCGCGCCGCGTGGCCACCAGCTGGTCATCGGCGACCACAGCCGAGTGCGCCTGAACTACTGAAGGAGAGAACATGTCGCACCGTGCCGACGCTCTCACCGGCCGGGCCGGGAGGCCCGACGACACCGTGATCCTGGCCGACCGGCTGAGCCTCTCCGCCACCACCTTCGACAACCCCCGCTTCGCGACCGAGGACGTCGTGCCCTGGCTGGAGCGGGCCCGGAGGGAGGGCGGCTTCGCCGTCGACCGGATACCGTTCGCCGCGTTGGACCAGTGGAGCTTCGACCAGGAGACCGGCAACCTCGGCCACAGCACCGGGCGGTTCTTCACAGTCGAGGGGCTGCGGGTGACCGGCGGCGACTGGTCCGCCGAGGGCATCACCCAACCGATCATCAACCAGCGGGAGAGCGGGATCCTGGGGATCCTGGTCCGTGAGATCGACGGCGTCCTGCACCTGCTCATGCAGGCCAAGATGGAGCCCGGCAACACCGGACTGGTCCAGCTGGGCCCGACCGTCCAGGCCACCCGGAGCAATTACACCCGCGTCCACCGCGGTGGCCACACGCGCTATCTGGAGTACTTCGTCGGACCGGACCGCGGCCGGGTCCTGGTGGACGCGCTCCAGTCCGAACAGGGCGACAGCTTCCTGTACAAGCGCAACCGCAACATGGTGGTGGAGGTGTTCGAGGATGTCCCGGCGCACGACGGCCACCGCTGGATGACCCTGGGGCAGGTCCACTCCCTGATGGGGATCGACCACCTGGTCAACATGGACGTACGGACCGTGCTGAGCTGCATGCCGCTGGGCCGGCAGCGCGGGGCGCACGAGGAAGCCGTCGCCGGGGGGCCGGCCGACTCCTTCCAGAGCGCGCTGACCCGGTCCCTGGACCGCGGCGAGCAGGCGGTACACGGCGATCTGGAGCTGCTGACCTGGCTCCAGGACCTGAGGACGGAGAGCTCCCAGTCGGCCCGGCTGGTACCGCTGCGGGAGCTGGCCGGATGGAGCACGGACGAGGACGCCGTCACCGAGCCGTCGAACAGCTGCGTCAAGGTGATCGCCGTCTCGGTCAAGGCCGGCACCCGGGAGGTGACCCGGTGGACCCAGCCGATGCTGCAGTTCCCGGGCCAGGGCGTGGCGGCCTTCCTGGTCAAGCGGATCGACGGGGTCCCGCACGTCCTCGTCCAGGGCAAGGCGCAGCCGGGGATCCGGGACGCCATCGAGATCGGACCGACCGTGCAGTGCGTGTCGCGGGACTGGCGCGCACTGCCGCCGGGCGAGCGGCCCCCGTTGCTCGACCAGGTGCTCGGCGCCGACGCCGCGCAGGTTCGGTTCAGCGCGGTGCTCCCGGAGGAGGGCGGCCGGTTCTACCAGCGGGACAACCTGTACACCGTAGTCGAGGTCGGCGACGAGTTCCCGGACGCCGAACCCGACACCATGCGGTGGGCGACCCTCACCCAGCTCAAGGACCTGCTGCGGTGCGGCAACCACATCAACGTCGAGGCCCGGACCCTGATGACCTGCCTCCAGTCCCTCTGGCAGGGCCCGCAGTGACGGCGGACCGGCCGGCCGAGGGGCGGCCCGGGACCGCCGAGCTCAGGATCGGGGTGCTCGGCTGCGCGGACATCGCCCGGCGCAGGATGCTTCCCGCCCTGGCGGGCAGGCCAGGCATCCGGGTCGTGGCGGTCGCGAGCCGCGCCCCGGCGAGGGCCAAGTCCTTCGCGGTGCAGTTCGGTTGCGATGCCGTCGACGACTACGAACGGCTGCTCGCCCGGCCGGACATCGACGCGGTGTACATACCCCTTCCCACCGGCCTGCACGCGCTCTGGACGGCCCGGGCCCTCGACGCGGGCAAGCACGTGCTGGTGGAGAAGTCGGCGACCGGCACGCTCGCCGAGGCGCAGGACGTGGTCGCCCTGGCGCGCGAGCGCGGCCTGGCACTGATGGAGAACTTCGCGTTCGTCCACCACAGCCAGCACGCGACCGCGCAGCGCCGGCTGCAGAACGGCGAGATCGGCGAACTCCGGGTGCTACAGGCGTCGTTCGGCATCCCCCCGCGACCGCCGGCGGACATCCGCTACCGGCGGGAGCTGGGCGGTGGCGCGCTGCTGGACGTCGGTGCCTATCCGCTGCGCACGGCCCTGATGTACCTGGGCGATGACGTCCAGGTCGTCGGCGCGGTGCTGCGGGTCGGCCCGAACCAGGAGGTGGACACGGCCGGAAGCGTGCTGCTGGCCTCGCCGGACGGCGTCACCGCCGAGCTCAGCTTCGGGTTCGAACACGGCTACCGCAGCCACTGCGCGCTGTGGGGGACGCAGGGGCGGCTCGTACTCGACCAGCCCTTCACCCCGCCGACGACCGCGCCGCCCGTCCTGCGGCTGTCCCGCCAGGACCACGTCCAGCAGTTCGTGCTCGACGCCGACGACCAGTTCGGCAACACCGCGGCGAGCTTCGCGGGCCTCGCCCAGGGGCCGGCCGCCGCTCGTGAGGAGCAGTACGCGCGGATCCTGCGCCAGGCCGCACTGCTGAGCGCCGTCCGGGACACGGCCCGGGTGCTGCGGCCGAGCTGACCAGCCGCACCGACACACAGAGCCACCAAGCCGATCAACTGACCAGCCTCTGAGGAGAGACGATGGAAGATGTGAGCGTTCCCGTGCTCATCGTGGGGGGAGGGCTTGTCGGACTTTCGGCGGCCGTCTTCCTCACCTGGCAGGGGGAGCGGCCGCTCCTCGTCGAGCGCCACCCCGGCACCTCGCTCCACCCCCGGGCCCGCGGTGTGAACGTCCGGGCGATGGAGCTGTTCCGGCAGGTCGGCCTGGAGGACGCGATCCGGGCCACCGAGTCGGCCGTCGCGCTCGCCGACAACAGCGGCATCGTCCGGATGGAGTCCCTGGCCGGATTCCAGGCCCCCGGCTTCAACCGGGAGTACCTGGACGAGGACGCGCGGGACGTCAGCCCCACCGGCTGGACCCTGTGCGAGCAGGACGAACTGGAGCCGGTGCTCCGGGTACACGCGGAGGAGAGCGGAGCCGACCTGCGCTTCGGACACGAGCTGGTCGGGCACACCCAGGACGCCGAGGGCGTGACCGCCACCGTGCGCCACCGCGCCACCGGCGAGGAGTACACGGTGCGGGCGCGCTACCTCGTGGTGGCCGACGGCGCCGAAAGCCCGATCCGCGAGCAGCTCGGCATCGCACGGCAGGGGCGTGGCGTCCTCGCGCGGTACCTGAACATCCACTTCCGCGCCGACCTCACCGAGGCGCTCGGGGAGCGGCGCTTCGTCATGGCGTACGTCCGCAATGCCGAGGTGACCGCGGGGCTGCTGCCGATCAACAACACCGACCGGTGGCTGCTGCACGTCCCCCTGGCCCCGCAGGCCGACTCCGACCAGGACGGCTGGGACGAGGCGCGCTGCGAAGCGGCCGTGCGGGCCGCGGCGGGTGTCCCGGACCTGCCGGTGAAGATCCTGGGGGTCCAGCCCTGGCAGGCGGCGGGGCTGGTGGCCGAGACCTTTCGGGTGGGGCGGCTCTTCCTCGTCGGGGACAGCGCCCATGTCATGCCGCCGACGGGGGCGTTCGGTTCGTCCACGGGCATCCAGGACGCCCACAACCTCGCGTGGAAGCTGGCCATGGTGATGCGCGGCGAGGCGTCCGAGGCGCTGCTCGACAGCTACGAGGCCGAGCGCGAGCCGGTGGCCGGGGCCACGGTACGGCAGGCCGTGCTGCGCTCGCTGGACCGGCCCGGCCACGGCGAGCAGATCCCGGAAGGGGCGATCCTGCCCGATCACGTGGTCGCGCTCGGATACCGTTACCCGGTGCGCGGTGTCGCCCCCGAGGACGTGCTGGCGCGGGACGGCGGTTCCGCCGCTCCGGGAACGCGGGCCCCGCACCTGTGGCTGGAGCGGGACGGTGTGCGGATCTCCTCGCTGGACCTCTACGACGGCCGCGGGATGGTCCTGGTGGCCGGGCCCGAGGCGGGGGACTGGCGCGAGGCCGCGTCCGGTGCCCCGCTGCCGATAACCGTCCACCGGATCGGGACGGACCAGCTCACCGACCCGTCGCAGCAGTGGGCCAGGACCCACGGTGTTCCGTGCGACGGCGCCGTGCTCGTCCGGCCGGACGGCTTCGTCCTGGACCGTTTCACTGCCGAGGCCGGCCCCCGGGCCGCCCTCACCGAGGCGCTGAGCACGCTGTTGGGGCGTCAGCCCGGTACCGATGCGGCGGCCGCCGCCACGAACGATGTCAGGAGTCACGGATGAGGCTGCACCTGTTCAAGCTCGGCACCACTGCGATCGGCGCGCCGGTGCCGGGGTACCTCGTCCAGACCGACGACGGCACCAACGTGCTGGTGGACACCGGGTTCTCGCGCGCCGCGGCGGGCCCCAGGGCCTTCATCAGCGTCGGACCCGACGAGGGGGTGGAGGCCAGGCTCGCCGCCCTCGGGCTGCGGCCGCAGGACATCCACCTGGTGGTGTGCACCCACCTGGACCCGGATCATGCCGGCAACCACGACCTCTTCACCGACGCCGAGTTCGTCGTCCAGCGCAGCCACTACGAGCTGGCGACGTCGAGCGAGCTGGGCCGGCTGGAGATGGCCAGGGCGAGTTGGGACCTGCCCCACCTGAAGTACCGGCTGGTCGAGGGCGACACCGAGCTGCTCCCCGGCGTGCTGCTGGTGGAGAGCTCCGGACACGTCCAGGGGCACCAGTCGGTGCTCGTCCGGCTGCCCCGGACCGGCGCGGTGCTGCTGGCGGCCGACGCCGTCCCCTCGGCGGAGTTCCTCGACCCCGAGCAGCGGGCGATGACGCCGTTCGACGTGGACGAGGCCGCGGTCCGCGCGAGCACCCGCAGGCTGGTCGAGCTGGCGGAGGCCGAGGACGCGCTGCTGGTCCACGGCCATGACGCGCAGCAGTGGCAGACGCTGCGGACCGCGCCGACCGCGTACTACGACTGAGCCGGCCGGCCGGGAACGGCGCGGGCCGGCGGGCTTCCTGCCCGTCGGCCCGCGCCGTTTCGTGTCGGACGGCCCGACGGTCACC
The DNA here is from genome assembly GCF_044457565.1 of Kitasatospora sp. NPDC050543. Taxonomy (NCBI): domain Bacteria; kingdom Bacillati; phylum Actinomycetota; class Actinomycetes; order Kitasatosporales; family Streptomycetaceae; genus Kitasatospora; species Kitasatospora sp. NPDC050543. The sequence goes on from NZ_JBITGZ010000034.1 coordinate 58,286, forward strand.
ACCGGACGGGCAGCGCCCGTGGACCGCGCTGCATGGTGCGCAGATCCCACTCCAGGTCCTCCACCGCCACGTCCAGGCGCAGCCCGGGGAAGCGGGCGACCAGCGATCCCACGGCGATGGCGAGTTCCGCGCGGGCGAGCTGGGCGCCCAGGCAGCGGTGCGGGCCGTGGCCGAAGCCGATGTGCGGATTGGGGCTGCGGGTCACGTTCAGCCGGTCGGGATCGGTGAACACGGTGGAGTCCCGGTCCGCGGAGATCACGGCCGGCAGTACGGCCTCGCCCGCGCGGACCAGGGTGCCGCCCAGTTCCACGTCCTCCAGCGCGACCCGCACCGTGCCGCCGCTGACCGCGGCCGGGGTGTACCGGACCAGCTCGTCCACCGAGCCCTCGATCAGCTCGGGCCGCTCGCGGAGCAGTTCCCACTGCTCCGGGTGCCGGAGCAGCGCCAGCACGCCTCCGCTGATCGAGTGGGCCACCGTCTCCACCCCGGCGACCAGCAGGGTGACCCCGAAGGTCACCAGCTCGTCCTCGTCCAGGCGTTCCTCCTGGGCGGCGTTGGCGAGGTCGCTGAGCAGGTCGTCGCCGGGCTGCCGGCGCTTCTCCTGGATCAGCTGCGCGAGGTAGCCCTTGAGCGAGGCCGCGGCGCCCTCGATCTCCTCGGCGGAGTTCGCGGTGACGCTGAGGTAGACCCGCGACCACGCCCCGAACTGCTCCTGGTCGGCGACCGGCACGCCGAGCAGCTCGCAGATCACCGTGACCGGCAGCGGCCTGGCGACCGTGGCGACCAGGTCGGCGCCCCGCCCGGCCGCCGCCAGGGCGTCCAGTAACCGGTCGGTGGTCTGCTGGATGCGCGGCCGCAGCCCGTTGATCCGCCCGGTGGAGAACGCCCGCATGGCGATCCGGCGCAGCCGGGTGTGCTCGGGCGGGTCCATGGTGGTGAGGGACCGGGCTTCCAGCGCCGCGCGCCGGGCCCGGGGAGCGCCGGCGCGGGCGGCGGCGGCCCGGCTGAAGCGGGGGTCCGAGAGCAGCCGGCGGTTGTCCTCGTACCGGGTGGCGATCCAGGCCGGGTCCCCGGTCGGTAGCGCCACCCGATGCAGGCCGTCGATGGCGCGCAGGTCGTCGAACTCCGTGGCGGGATGCCAGGGTTCGGCCGTCGGGAAGGGGAAGGGCGTTGCAGGATGTTCAGTGGTCACGTCTGTTTCCTCATGAGATGTGGTGTCCTGACGGGATGTGAGAACCCCGCCTCGGGCCTGTGTCCGCGGACCGGTCGAGGCGGGGGCGGGGGCGGGGAATGGGAAGGGCGGGGCGGGAGCTGCGACGGCCCCGCGGATCAGCGGCGGGTCGCGAGGACCGGCCGCCGGGTCGCGATGAGCTCTTCGAGGAGCACCGCCAACTCCTGCGGCGCCCGGCGCCCGGCGAAGGCGGTGCGCATCGCGGACGCCTTCCGCCGGTAGCCGGGATCGGTCAGGACGGTGCGCACGGCTTCGGCGAGGACCGGGACGGGCGGACGCTTCGACCGCAGGTCGATGCCCGCGCCGCTCCAGGCGAGCCGGGCGCAGACCTCGGGCTTGTCCTCCGTCACCCCGGCGGCCACGATCGGGACGCCGTGGGCGAGGGCGAGCTGGACCGTGCCGTAGCCGCCGTTGGTGACCATGGCGCTGAGGTGGGGCATCAACTCCGCGTAGGGCAGGAACGGTTCGACGTGGACGTTCGCCGGCAGAGAGGCGGGATCCAGGGCAGGGTGGGACGCGCCCGCGGTGGTCACGACGACGGTGATGGCCTGACCGGCCAGCGCTTGGACGGTCGGTACCACCAGCTCACCCAGGTCGCGGGCGCCGGTGCCCTGGGTGACGAGGACGGCGGGCCGGTCCTTCTCCAGCTCGGGCCACCAGTCGGGCAGCGGGCCGGGCGGAGGAGCGGCCGGGAGCAGCGGTCCGACGAAGTGCACCTGCTCGGGCAGGCGCCGGCGCGGGTACTCGAACTCGGCCACGGTCGCCTGCGCGTACAGGTACGGGGTGAGGTTGGCGTCGAACGGGCTGGCGCGGACCGGTGACAGGCCGAGCTCCCGCCGGATGACGTTCATCTGATCGAGCGGCTCCGGGAACCGGCGCCGTTCGGACGTCTCGGTGTACCAGTTGCGGATCCGCCGCCAGGGCTGCCCCCCGGGCGGCCAACCCTTCCCGAACGGCGGCACCCACGGGTCCGGAATCGCCAGGGGCGCCACGCTGAGCGTCGCCCACAGCTCTCCGTGCAGCTCGTGCACGAGCGAGGCGGCGGCCATGGTGGAGTCGGCGAGCAGGACGTCCGCCCCGTGCCGGGCCATCAGCGCCTTGAGGTCGCGGTACTGCCCCAGCACGGGGCGGACGAAGACGTGCTCCAGGAACCACGGACCGCGGGCCTCGGGCGGCAGGGACAGGAACTCGGGGTACTCGTCGGTCAGTCGGTCGAGGTCGACGAATCCGCCGTCCTCCGGCGGTGCGAATTCGGCACCGGAGCGTGCGACCCGGTCGGCATAGGCGGTGCCCGTGTAACAGATCACCCGGTGCCCGCGTTCGACCAGTTCGGCCGTGACCGGGCCGAACGGATTGACGTGACCGCTTGCGGCCAGGGTGGCCAAGAGGATGGTGGACATCATCCGCTCCGTTCGAGGAGTCGTGCCCGCCGCAGCGGTCGGCGAAGGCACTGAGGTCAGCTGGCTGCCAAGGATCGTCCGTCCCGCTGGACCCCGGCTGGACGCTGGCGCGGCCCGGGCTGGACGCGTTCGTGCGGCGGGCCGTCGACTCCCGCTCGCGCGGGGCGGGTCCGCTCAGGACTCCCGGATGATCTTGTCCCCGCGCTTCCAGATCCCCCGGATGACCCGGGTGGCGCGGATGTCCAGGGTGGGGTCGCCCTCCACCAGGAGGAGGTCCGCGCGCAGACCGGGAGCGATCCGGCCCCGGTCGAACAGCGAGAAGATCCGGGCCGGGTTCGCGGTGGCCGCGGTCAGCGCCTCTCGCGGGGTCAGCCCGGCGCGGACCAGCAGCTCCAGCTCCCGGTGCAGGCCGATGCCGTGCAGCCACATCACCGCGTCGGTCCCGGCCAGCAGCGGCACCCCGGCGGCGTGCGCCGAACGGACGGCGGCCTCGGCGGCCGCCACGTCCACCGGGAGCCGTCGCGCGTTGCCCGCGCGGTGGCGCTCCAGCAGCGCCAGGTCCTCGGGGGCGAGGTGGCCGGCCACGGCCGGGTCGTCGGCGAGGGTGCCGAGCTCGGTGCTGCCGGAGAACAGCTCGACCATGCTGAGCGTGGGTATCGCGAAGGCCCCGTGCCGTGCGAGGGTCTCGCCGAACTCTGGCCCGGGCGCGCGATCGACGAGCAGGTGGGCCAGACCGTGCGCGCCGGCCTCCAAGGCGTCGAGGCCGGCCTGCACGGTACCGGTGTGGACGATGGTGAGCATGCCGCGCTCACGGGCCGCGGCGATGACCGCCGCCATGGTCTCCTTCCGGATCACCGGAAGCGTGCTGTCGTCCATGTGGCCCGAGACCTGGCCGTCGTCGTAGTGGACCTTGATGTAGTCCGATCCTTCGGCGATCCGGGCGTCGACGAAGTCGGCGGCCTCCTCGGGCTCGGTGAGGGTCGGGATCTCCGGGAAGCGCGCCGAGCCGTGCCCGCCGGGGACGGTGGCGGCGCAGCAGGCCGAGCGGAGGTCGGCGAGGGACGAACCGAGCGGGCCGTCCTGCTCCTTCTTCGCGGCGGCCATCCTGTCCGGGAAGTTCGCCATGTCCAGCTCGGTGGTGACCCCCCACGCCAGGGCCTGGCGCAGCGCGGCGCCGACGATGTGGGTGTGCGCGTCGATGAGCCCGGGGAGCAGGGTGCACCCCTTGCCCTCCACGACCTCGGCGCCGGCCGGCACGGCGAGTCCGCGGCCGATCGCCTTGATGCGACCGTCCTCGACGACCACGGTGTCGTCGGCGTGGACGCGGTGTCCGTCGAAGATCCTTACCTCGCGAAAGACCGTCCGGGTCATGAGGCTCCTCCTGGGTATCCGGTGCTGCCATCGGGCGTCCACCGTGCGTCCAGCGCGCACGGTGAAGCTGGGGGCGGTTCCGGGGCTCTGCGCCCGTGGACGGGCGGTATCAGGAGGGACTCGACGGGGCCGTGGGAAGCCGGTCGGGGTTCACCGTAGGCGAAGACGAGGGCGACTGTCCACGGGGTGCGGAGCCACCCCGTGGTGTCAAGTCCTGTTCGGTCTCGCCGATATGACGGTCATTCGGACGAGCGGAAAGCGGAGGCCATGGCATCGGCAACCGAGGTTGTGGTGGTGGGCGCGGGGCCCGTGGGCTTGACCTTGGCGATCGAGCTCGCCCGGCGGCAGGTGGACTTCCGTCTTGTGGATCGCCGGGTGCAGCCGCGCCCGGGCACGCGCGGCTGCACCGTCTGGCAGCGCACGCTGGAGACCTTCGACCTGATGGGTCTGCCGACGGCGGACTTCCAGACGCGCGCGGTGGGTTACCAGCGCCGGGTCTACCACCCCTTCGGGGAAGCGGAGTTGGCCGTCGACCTGCGCGAGGACGAGGGCCCGCACCCGCTCCCGCTGCTCATCGGCCAGCAGGAGACCGAGCGTGCGCTGACCGAGCGCCTGCGGGAACTGGGTGGCGAGATCGAGCGTGGGGTGCGCGCCGTCGACGTGGACCAGGACGCCGACGGCGTCTCGCTCACCCTGGAGCACGGCGACGCCGCCCGGGAGACGGTCCGGGCGGGCTGGGTGATCTCGGCGGAAGGCTCGCACAGCGTGCTGCGGGACGCGCTCGGCATCCCGTGGCACACGACCCGCTTCGGTGGGACGCAGCTCGTCCAGGTGGATGCCTTCGCGCACGGGCTGCCGTCCGACGGCCCGGGCGAGGCGCACCTGTACATGACCGGGGACGGCTTCCTGGGAACCCTGCCGCTGCCCGACGGGCGACGCCGGCTGTTCGCCGCGGTCGCCGACCCGGATCCGGAGAACCGGCTCGACCCCTCCGTGGAGGAGGTGGAGGCGTACGTCCGGAAACTCTCCGGCGCGCCGGACGTCCGGCTGGCGTCGCCCCTGTACAACTGGCGGGTCCGGTTGCACAACAGTGTCGCCGCCCAGTTCCGCGAGGGCCGCTGCTTCCTGGTCGGCGACGCCGCGCGCACCGTCATGCCGGTCACCGCCCAGGGCATGAACACCGGCATCCAGGACGCCTTCAACCTCGGCTGGAAGCTGGCCGCCGTCATCGCCGGAGCCCCCGACCGGCTGCTGGACACCTACGACGCGGAGCGCCTGCCGGTCGCCCACGACCTGCTGACGCGCACCGAACGATCGTTCTGGGGCGGTGTCGGCACGCCCCCCACGGCCGAGGCCGTCGCCACCGGGGTCGGGAAGCAGCAGCAGGCCCGCGGCGAGAAGGCCGTGGACTACCGGAGCAGCCCGCTCAGCCGGCAGTCGGCGGAGCGCCCGGGGCTGGCGGCCGGTGACCGCGCGCCGCAGGTCGCGCTGCTCGGGGCGGACGGGACCGCAACCACCCTCTACGACGAGCTGCGCCATGGCGGGTGGGTGCTCATCGCCACGGCTGCCACGCCCGGTGCTCTCCCCGGCGTCCGTGCGACGCGTCTTGCCGCGACCACCCGGGAGACGGCCGGCTACTACGCGCTGGCCCTGGGCGAGACGCTCCTGATCCGGCCGGACGGCTACGTCGGGTACCGCAGCGCATCCGGTCGGGACGAGGACGCGGTCGGCTACCTGACCCAGGTCCTCGGCGGCTGAACGACGTTCTTTGAACGCACCGTTCTTTGAACGCACCGTTCTTTGAACGCACGGTCCTTTGAACGCACGGTCCTTGGGGCGCAAGGTCCTTGGGACGCACCGAGAGAAACAGGAGGGGCAGGGTATGACTGGACCAGCGGCCGCGCCGGCTCACGAGACCTACGAGATCACGCTTCCCGGTGGCCGGAGGATCCTGAGCCCGGATGCCAACCAGGGGGTCGCGCTGTGGCAGGACGTCGTGGAGAACGACATCTACGCCCGGGCGGTGGCCGGCCTGTCGGCCGGTGAGGTCGTCTTCGACGTGGGGGCGAACATCGGGTTCGCCGCCTACTTCTTCACCGACCTCGTGCCCGGCCTGCGGGTGTACTCCTTCGAACCCGCCGAGGCCTGCTACGCCTGCCTCAAGGAGAACGCGGCCCGCCAGCAGGCCGACATCACCGCGATCCAGGCCGCCGTCGGCTCGAAGCCGGGGACGGCGGAACTGACCTACTACCCCAAGTCGCCCGCGCAGAGCAGCTTTTACCCGGACAGCGACGAGGACCGCCGGAACAGCACGGCCTACCTGGTCAACAGCGGTATCGGTGCGGACGTCGCGGACGCGTTCCTGGCGACCATGCACCAGGGCCACAGCTACCCGGTCGAGGTCACCACGGTGGCGGCGGCCGTCGACGAGTACGGCGTGGACGAGATCGCCCTGCTGAAGATCGACGTGGAGCGGGCCGAACAGGACGTCCTGGACGGCATCGGCGAGGCCGGCTGGTCCAAGGTCCGCCGGGTGGTGGCCGAGATTCACGACAAGGACGGCCGGCTGGAATCCATCACCCGGCAACTGTCCGAGCGTGGATTCAAGGTCGAGGTCGGCCAGGAACGGCTGCTCGCGGGGACCAACGTCCACATGCTGCTCGCCGCCAGGGACCGCTGAACAGCCCGGCCAGGTCGGCAGGTTCGTCGACCGAGGAATTTGGAGGTCCCTTGAAGGTCCTGATGACGTCGATATCGGCCCCCGGGCACGTCACCCCCATGGTGCCGCTCGCCTGGGCGCTCCGTGGCGCCGGGCACGAGGTCGTGGTCGGTGGCCAGCCCAATCTGATGCCGGCGGTGCGCGGAGCGGGACTGTGCGGGCAGCCGATCGGGGAAGCCTTTGAACAACTGCTCCATCTGCGGAACATCCTGCCGGACGGCGCGACCCCGATCGAGGCATGGGGACGCGTGGTCGACCCGTTGTACGCGAGTGCGGCGAGGACCTGGGCTCACCAGGCGCAGCGCACGGTGGACGAGTACCTGGACTTCTGCCGGTCCTGGGCTCCCGACCTGATCATTTCCGAGCCGTTCGAATTCTGCGCGCGCCTGCTGGGCGGAGTCCTGGACGTCCCGTGGGTCCGCCACGGGATCGGCCTGACCGGGCGGGCCGCGCGGTTCGAGCAGAGCGCGGCCGAGGCCCTGATCCCGGTCGTCGAGCGGCTGGGGCTGAAGGAGGGCGCGCTGGAACCCGTGCTGACCCTCGACAACTGCCCGCCCTCGTTCGGGCAGACGGATGCCGCGGCTCACCGACCCATGCGCTACGTCCCGTACAACGGCACGGGGGCGGTGCCGGATTGGGCGCTGGAACGCACCGGGGCGCGGCGCGTCTGCATCTCGCTGGGCACCCAGACGCTCGTGCTCAACGGCGTTCCGCTGCTGCGCCGGATCATCGAGGCGGTCTCCGGGATCGACGGCGTGGACGTGGTCGTGGCGCTGGCCGCCACGGACCGCGAGTCGCTGGGCACGGTTCCGGAGGGAGTGCGGGTCGTCGAGTCCCTGCCGCTGAACGTGTTCCTCGACCGGTGCGCCGTGGTGATCCACCACGGCGGGGCCGGCAGCTCCCTGACGGCGACCGCGTTCGGTCTTCCCCAGCTGGTCGTTCCGCAGTTCCTCGACCAGTTCGAGTACGGCGACCAACTGGCCGCGGTCGGCGCGGGGATCACCTTGGACAGCGCCGAGAAGCAGAACGGCGTCGAGGAGATCCGGAAGGCGGTGCTCGAACTCCTCGACAACCCCGTCCACGCGCGAAGCGCGCGGGGGCTGCGCGACGAGGTGCGGGCGATGCCGTCGCCCGGGGACACCGTCGCCGTGCTGGAGCGACTGGCCGCCACCGCCTGACGGTCGGGCGTCGCCGCGCCGCGCCGCGGACGGGACGAGGGGCCGGTGCGGGCCCCTCGTCCCGACGCGGTCTCAGCCGAGCTTGAACCAGTCCTTGAATCCGATCGCCGCGCCCAGGTTCCCCTCGGTGCTGAGGCGCTTCTCGGCGCTGAGCTGGAAGCCGGTGGCCTCGCCGACGGACAGCAGCAGCAGGTCCCCGAGCCCGACGGTCGTCACGGCCGTGGCGGACGCGGCCGCTCCCCGGCGGGCCTGGCACTTGCCGTCACCCACGGCGACGGTGTACTCCTGCGTGCCCGCGGCCGTCGTGACGTTGAACTGGAACTCGCCCTGGACGCCGGACGCGTTCTCCGGGACGAAGGCACCCTCGTACAGGGCGAAGAGCGCGTCCAGGGCCTCCGCGGGGCCTCCGCCGAGCGCCACCGCCTTCGCCTCCGCCTCCTCGGCTGTGCCGCCTCCGATCAGCCCACGGAGTTCGGCGATGTTCTTCACACGTGCTTCCATCATTGCTCCGATCTCAAAACGCCCGGGACGTGCCCGGTTCGAGCCGTACCCTCGCACCTCCCGCTGGACGTCCTATGGACGCTGTGATCGCGCACGGGAGCGGGCCCGGGGCACCGGCGGGCGCCGGCAGGTGCCGGCGGTGGTGACAGCGGTGGTGGCTAGCCAACAGACGCTCCGAAACCACCGGCGAGGAAGGCGAGGAAATCCAGCACCCCTCGACCCCGCCGCACAGGTCAAAGATCAAGCTGGCGGCGGTGCCAGCTGGAGTCCAGCGACCTGCCAGAGCCCTGCACCAGGCTGGAGGGCGCAGGACCGGCAGTCTCGAGGAAGGATCGGAACGGCATGGAGATCGTCGGAGACGGCTTCATCGCACGCTACCTGCGCCCGTTGGCCCACCGGCATCCCGGCGCCGTGGTCTTCGCTGCCGGCGTGTCGAGTGCTGGGTCGGTGGCCGAGGAGCAGTTCGCACGTGAGGCGGACCTGCTCTACACGGTGATCCGGCGCTGTACGGCCGACGGGCGGCGACTGGTGTATCTCTCGACCTGTTCGGCGGGGATGTACGGCGCGCAGGACAGCAGGGGCCGGGAGGACGAACCGGTCTTTCCCAGCTCGGCGTACGCGCGTCACAAACTGGCCCTGGAAGCGGTCCTGGCGGCCTCCCGGGCCGACCACCTCGTCTTCCGGGTGACCCACCTGGCCGGTCCGGGGCAACGGGTGCACCAGCTGCTCCCGGGGCTGACCGAACAGATCCGCGGCGGCTCCCTCCAGGTGTACCGCGGCGCCTACCGCGACCTGCTCGACATCGACGACGCCGTGTCGATCTTCGACGCGCTGCTGACGGTCGCCGAGCCGGGGCAGGTGGTCAACGTGGCCTCCGGTACCTCGGTTCCGGTCGAGGACATCGTCGGGCACATCGAGCGGTCGTTGGGCACCGTGGCGCGGAAGACCTACCGCCAGGTCGCCGGTGCGTACACCGTCTCGGTCGATCGGCTCGCACAGCTGGTGCCGGAGGTGGCCGAGCGGGTTCGTCGGGCGGACTACTACCGCACGGTCATCGACCGCTATCTGAGCTCGACGCTCCCGTCGGCTCCGGCTGCCACCGAAGGGAACCGATGATGTCCGCACGCCTGCTCACGACCGAGCGCCGGCACAGCCGCATCCTCGGCCTGGGCACCTACCGGCCCCGTCAGGTGGTGACCAACGCGGAGATCTGCGAGCGCATCGACTCCACCGAGGAGTGGATCGAGACGCGCTCCGGCATCGTCACCCGGCACTTCGCGTCGCCCGACGAGACCCTGCCCGTGATGGCCGCGGCGGCCGGCGCCGAGGCCCTGGCACACGCGGGCCTGGAACCGGGGCAGATCGACTGCGTGATCGTGGCGAGCATGTCGAACCTGGTCCAGACCCCGGCACTCGCGGTGGTCGTGGCCGACGCGCTGGGCGCACGACATTCGGCCGCCTTCGACCTCTCGTCGGCCTGCGCCGGCTTCTGTCAGGCGCTGGCGGTCGCCGGTGACCTGGTGTCGTCCGGGGGAGCCGGACACGTCCTGGTGATCGGCGCGGAACGGATGACCGACATCGTCGAGCCGACCGACCGTGGCATCGCGTTCCTCTTCGCGGACGGAGCCGGCGCGGTGGTGGTCGGCCCGTCCGCCGAGCCCGGGATCGGACCGGCGGTGCGCGGGGCCGACGGCTCCTACGCGAAGGCCCTGCGGATGGACAGCGACTGGGGCTCGGTCAGGGACGACCCGAGCCTGCCGCGGCCGTACATGAGGATGGACGGCCGCAGCGTCTTCCGCTGGGCGGTCGGCCAGATAGTGCCCGCGGCTCGGCGCGCCATGGCGGCCGCCGGGGTGCGCCCCGAGGAGCTGGCCGCCTTCGTCCCGCACCAGGCGAACCTGCGGATGACCGAGGTCATGGTCGACCGCCTCGGCCTGCCGGACTCGGTGCAGGTGGCGACGGACGTGACCGTCAGCGGCAACACGTCGGCGGCCTCGATCCCGCTCGCGATGGAACGGCTGCTGAGCGAGGGCACGGTGCACAGCGGAGAGCCGGCGTTGCTCATCGGGTTCGGTGCGGGCCTGAACTACGCGGGACAGGTCGTCATGATGCCGTGAGATCGGCAAATTCCTTATGTCGCACCGGATTCGGGGCGGCGAACACCGATACGAGAATGAGGAGAGACAGTGCGGGTATTCACTACGGCGGACTTCCAGAAGAACGTCGACGCCTGCGTGGGCGTCGACGACGCGGTCGTCTTCGACGCGTCCAGCCTGGAGGTCGAGTTCATCGACCTCGGGCTGGACTCGCTGGCCGTCTACGAGGTGTTCACGCGCCTGGAGGAGGACCTGGGATTCCCCATCCCGGACGAGGACATCGACAACCTCAAGACCCTCGGTGCGGTCCTGAAGTACGTGGAGGGCCGGCTCGCCGAGGCCCAGTAGGCGGGCTGAACGACCGACTCGCCGGGTCCAGGATTCCGATCCTGGCCCCGGTGAGTTCTCGTGGGCGTCGGATCTCTCCTTGTCCGGCGTCGAGTTCGTCGCGACCGTCCGCGCATGGCGAAACCGGTGGGGGGGGGGGGGCGGGGGGGGCCCCGCCCCCCCGGGGGGGGGGGGCCGGCCCGCCCCCCCCCCCGGGGGGGGGGGGGGGCCCCCCGCCCGGCCCCCGCGGGGGCGGGGCGCCGACC
>NZ_JBITGZ010000035.1:0-67920 GCF_044457565.1 Kitasatospora sp. NPDC050543
TGGGTGTGGAGGGCTGCTGGGCCTCGCTCCCGGGGGCGCGGGGGGGGGGGGGCCCCCCCCGCGGGGGGGGGGGGGCCGGGGCCGGGGGGGGGGGGGGGGGGGGGGGGGCCCCCCCCCCGGCCGTGGCCCGCGCAGCCCTTTCGACCACAACCAGGGGGACACCGTGAAGTACAGCGAAGCCCAAACCGAGCCGGACGACGACCCAGCACCGGCCGTCGCGGACCCCGCCACAGGGGAGGTCCGGGTCCTCGCCGACCTCTGCGGCACGTGCATCTACCGGCAGGGGAACCTGATGCACCTCGCCCCCGGACGGCTGCGCCAGCTCGCTCAGGAAGCACTGGCCCGCCGAGGGCACATCGTCTGCCACTCGACGCTGCCGGCCCTCGCCCCGTCCGGGACGAAGGGCGCGATCTGCCGCGGCTTCGCCAATGCCCACGGCAGCGCGATCTTCGCGATACGCATGGCGCCCTTGATCGGCCGACTCGTCGAAGTACCGCCCCCGCCCGCACGCGACTCGACACCCGAAGAACGGAACGCATGACCGACTACCTCTTCGTGTCCGACCCTTGCGAGGACTGTGGCGCCGCCGCCGGCGTCCTGTGCTTCACCGACTGCCCGACCGGGCCCACGTGGGAGGACATCCACGGGCAGCGAGAGCAGGAACCCGGCTGGAACGAGGATTCCCGTCCACCCGCGTAGGGTCACGCGGTATAACGGCCACGGCCCCGTATTTCGGGGCCGTGGCCGTGCCTGCGCCGAGGCTCGCCGTGCCGCGCTACGGGCCCAGCCCTGGAACAATCGGGTGCACGACCGAGAGGAAGCGATGATGCCAGCGGACCGCGTCGATGTGGCCTACGTGCTGATCAGCGACAGCGGCGGTGAGAACGTCCTGCTGGTGCGCAACGAGGACAGCTGGAGCCTGCCCGGTGGTCGGCGCGAACCAGGGGAGACCTTGGCGGAGGCGGCCGAGCGCGAGGCCAAGGAAGAGGCCGGCGTCGTGGTGGAGGCCCGGCGGATTGTCGACGTCAGCGAGCGCATCGCGGACGAGCTGCACGACGTGTTCACCGTGTTCAGCGCCCAACTGCTCTCGGGCGAGCCGACCGCCAACAAGCAAGACGACGACGTGACCGAGGTCGCCTGGGTGCCGGTCGAGCAGGCCAGCCAGCGGATGCCGTGGTACCCGGACGGCGTGGAGGCCCTGCTGCGTGCGGGCGGCGCCGGCCACAGCGCCGCCCGCGGGTAGCAGCATTCAGAGGGGACGCTGCGCCGGTGCCGGCAGCAGATCGGCCCCCGCGCCATCCGTCAGTGCCCGGCCGCAGGCTTGCGCGGCCCGGCGCACGGCGACCGCTGTCTGCTCCACGTGCTCCGCAGTGTGGGCGGCGGTGGGGTAGAAGATCCCCCGCACCAGGGCGCCGGCCCGGATGGCCTCCTGGAGGAACAGCGCCTTCAGCCCGGGTCCGGCGGTCTCGATGTTCAGGAAGCAGTCGTAGTCGGCCAGTCGGACGGACTGCTCGACACCTGCCTCGGCGAGGATCGCATTCACCATGCCGCGCAGCTCGGTGCCGGTGGCGTGTGCGCGGCCGATGGCGTCGGTGGTGGCCATCTCGGTGACGGTGGCGACCATGGCGGCCAGGCTCGCGGTGTCGGCGCCGTGGGTGGTGGTGAGCAGGAACAGCGGGGGCTGGCCGACCCGCGGCCGGGCGTGGTCGCCCAACTGCATCAGGTCCCGGCCGCCGGTCAGTGTGGACAGCGGCAGGCCGCCGCCGATGCCCTTGCCCCAGCAGGTCAGGTCAGGCCGTATTCCGGTGAGGTGGCCGGCCCCGCCGAGCCGCCACTTCAGCCCGCTCACCGTCACCGCACCCGCGCCCACGCCCGGCCGCGCACTGCTGCCGGACCTGGAGCAGCGAGCACCTGTCGCCCGGCGGGCTGGTGGTCCGCACCACCTGGCACGAGCCCGTCTGCACGACGTGGGGCCAGCCATCCCGCCCCGGTGACCGGGCCGTTTAGGACCGCTCGGCGCCCCGGCACGGATAGGCTCGACGCATTGTCGCGAGGGAGAGGTGGACCGATGACGCAGCCGATCCAATACGGGCCGGAGCCGGTGGCCGCCTGGATCATCCACGAGTGCGGCTGGCAGGACCAGGCCCGCGTGCTCCCCGGACACATGCCCTCCCACCTGCGCCTGGTCCACGACGCGGACCGCTGGTGGATCGGGATCGACGCCTTCTTCCCGTACATGCGCGTCAAGCTGTGCGCCGGCCACGTCGGGGAGGGCGGCACCTTCGCCGACGTCTCGGCCTTCCTGGACGGCACGGTCGACGCCAACGACCGCGAGGAGCTCGCGCAAGCGGTCCAGGAGCTGCGCAAGCGACTGGACGCCCCGCAGCCGCCGAACGCCTGGGCAGCCGGCCACTACGGCTTCCCCAAGCCCTGACCCACCGTCACCCCACCGAGCGGGTCTGCCCGCCCCCGGGACGGGGAACACTGGCGCTCGTCGAACGACCTCCGGAGCATCGGTCCACGCTTCGAGGTGAGCTGAGGCGGAGACCGGATGGGGTTACTGAGGTTTTCAGGGTGGGGTCGGGGGTGTGAGAACCAGGCCGGTGGCGGTCAGGCATCCGTCGATCAGGTGGGGTCGGAGCTGGACCCGGCGTAACTCGCGGCGAAGTGTGCGATCGAGGTCGTCGGGCGTCCCGAAGGCGGTGTTGGTCATCGCTCTGCGCACGAGTGACCACACGACCTCGACGGGGTTCAGGTCGGGCGCATAGGGCGGGAGACGGACGGTGGTGAGCCAGTCGTGTTCGGCCTCGTACCGTTTCAGTCCTGCTGCCAGGTGGGTGTTGAGATTGTCCCAGACCAGGACGATCGGGCCGCCGAGCTGGATGTGTGCGCGGACGGCGAGGTCACGGTAGTCGGTCCAGGCGAAGCTCTTGCGGGCGCCCTTGAGCGGCAAGTGGAAGCGGGGCCGGTAGATCATCCGGCTCTTCTCGCCGGGCTTGTAGCAGCACAGGGCGGCCACCGAGGTCCGGCGGCGGGAGCGGCCCCGCACGCGGACTACAGGCGTGTGCCCGCGCCGGCCCCAGGTGCGGGCGCGCGGCGGCGTCATCGCGAATCCTGCCTCGTCCTCGAAGACGAGCCAGGCCCCGAGCGCCGCCGCGGTGCTTTTACCCGCGGCCACACCTCCTGCTTCCACAGCTCCACGGCGTGCTCGTCCCGCTCCAGTGCCCGGCGGGCCGGGGCCTGCCAGGACCAGCCGTTCCGCTTCAGCAGCCGCCACACGGTCGCGATCGACAGCTTCATCCGGAACCGTCGGCCGATCACCGTCTGGACCCGGGTCAGGGTCCACCGCTGGTCCTCGAACCCATGGGCGGACGGCCCTTTGCCCAACTCCTCTTCCAGCGCGGCGAACTGCTCTGACGACAGCTTCGGCACGCTTGCAGGACCGGCCGAACGCAGGCCCTGGATGCCGCCCTCGCGCCAGGCCCGTCGCCACCGTTCGACCGACCGCTCGCTGACCCTAAGGTCCCGGGCGATCGCCGACGTCTTCTCACCGGCCTCGAACCGGACCCCGGCCTCCAGCCGCACCTGTTCACGAAACGCCCGCCGCTCAGCGGTCAGGCCCCCACCCTGCGCGTACCGCATACCACCGGCATACCGCAGGGATCACTACCTGTCACCACCGACAACACAACGAAAACCTCAGTAGTCGTTTAGAAGTCCTAGCAGGGCTGCCTGGCCGGCCTGGAGGATATGGGCGGCCTCCAGCGGGATTCAGAAGCACTCGAAGTGAGTGGGTTTCTGCTCGCCATCGTGATCCTCCTGGCTCATCCACCGCTCGGGGGTCGGCTCGGTGAGCTCCAGATGGAAGACGTGCCGGTGCTGGATCTCGAACCGGTACGGGCTGATGTCGTAGTCGGTCTCGCCGAGCTTGCGCACGATCTTGAAGTCGGTCAGGCCTGTCTCCTCGCGTGCCTCGCGCAGGGCGGCGGCCTCGGGGGTTTCCCCGGGCCGGATGCTGCCGGCGGGTACCTGGATGCCGACCTCCTCGTAGCTGTAGTCGGTGTGCCGGAACACAAGCAGCCGCCCGTCGCGCACGACGTAGACGAGCACCTTGTCCTTGGTGACCTTCTCGGGCATGGATGAGCCTCTCGCTTGGGGAAGGTGGTTGTGGCCGAACGCCGATTCGGGCCGGACCGGGTCACCACACCCGGTCGGATGCTGACCGTTCTGATCTCCGGGAACCGACGAGTCTATATAGCCTGACCGATCGTCAGGGGCCGGTGCTGAGAAGCTAGAACGCCTGGTCAACTGTTCTTGCGTGAGATTGGGCTCGCTCCCGGCGGGCGCACGGCAGCACCGCGCTCCTGTTGGCCAGCCCGCAGCCAGCCCAGCATCAAGTCCGGGGCAGCGCGTCTGCGACCTGGGCATCATCGGCAGCACGGTCGCCAGTGTGCGGCCAAGACCATCCGCGCTGGTGTACCGCAGAGCTCAAGCTCGTAGGGGTGGCCCGCGCGAAGCGAGGCCGAAGAGTGCCCGACGTTGGGAGAAGGCAGCCGCGGGTTCAGGGTGCTGGACAACGATTTGCCAGGCGGTCGAGGCAATCCGGGGTGGGTGAGAGCGGATGCCACTGCCATCCAACATGTGAACTGTGCAAATGTTCCATATAGTGCGAATTCGGATGGTCTTTGGATTCTTCGTCGACTACTGGATGTGATCACGGAAGGGGCTGTTATGTCTGACAGTAACGAGCCCATTCACGCCCGACTTGCTGCTCTAGCAACGGCCCGCGCCCACCGCCAGATCGTCGACCTTGGTTGCGGAACCGGACCCACGCTCCAGGCGGTGAGCCGGGTCGCGCCCGATGCATCACTCATCGGTATCGACCGCTCGGCGGAATCCTTACGCCAAATGCGGAGCGTGCTGAGGGGGCACCGCGGGGCGACGATTCCACTCGTTGCTGATTTGCGTGATCCAGTGCCCTGCGCAGACGAGAGTGCGGATGTAGTCCTCTCGTACAACACCGTCGAGTGCCTGCCGGACCCGCAGCAGTTGCTGATCGAAGTCGCGCGGGTCCTGCGGCCGGGCGGCCGGGCGATCATCGCGCACGTCGACTTCGACTCGCTGGTTATCGCCGGCGCGGACGCCGATCTGGACCGGCGGGTCTGCCACGCCTTCGCGGACGATGTGCAGAGCTGGATGGATCACGCGGACGGCCGGATCGGCCGCAAGCTCGGAATGCTTCTCGCCCGGAGTCCACTGAGGCTGGTCAGCGTGGAACCGTTGCTGGTGTGGTCGACGGAGTGCTCGGGGCATGCGAAGGACAGGATCGACCAAATCCGTAAGGCGTTGTTGTCCGCATCCAGGCACGGGTGGCGTTCGGTCAGTCCGGCCGTGGTTGAGGAGTGGTATGCCGCGGTGTGCGAGGCGGATCGCGTGGGCGGGTTCTTCTTCTCCGAGCTGGCGTTCATTGCTGTGGCGGAGCGCCCGCAGACGGGTGACGGCGAGGCCACGCCGCACCGTGAGGGCGGCTCGGTGCCCGAGCGCGATAGTCGGGAACCCGATCGTCCCCTCGCGGCTTGATCGGCGCGTCTACGGCACAGGGCGGTGCCCGAGGACGCTGGTGGCGAAGGAGCAGAGAGCGTTGACGCTATCTCTGAGCGGGGTCGTGGTGTCCACGGTGAGCGCCGGGTGCTTGGGCTCGGTCCAGGAGAGTTCAGGGGCGTCGGGGGATGGGTTGGCGCGGTAGGCCGGTGCGGCCCGGAGGGCGTCGCGGGCGTGCCGAACGTTCTCGGGCGCACGCACATGAATGAGGTGGAGCCGTTCATTGAGGAGATCGGCGGCGAGCTGCCGTTCCGCTGGAGTGGAGGTCACAAGGGTGACGATGCTGATGGGGCCTTGGTCGGCGGCGTGTGCGAGTGCCTGGATGGTGGCGATGCGGTCCTCGGGGGACCAGCCGAGACCGCTCAGGACGCCGGTGGACCGTTGCTCGTCGGCGTCGTACAGTCCGCAGCCGCCGTGGTGCTTGGTCTGGAGGAACCTGAGGAGATGGCGGGCGAGGGTGGTCTTACCGGAGGCCGGCAACCCCATGAGCCAGAAGATCGCGGAGGCTGGTGGCCGGTTCACGCGCGATAGCCCCACTTCTCGCACCAGTGCTTGAGCAGCGGCGGGATCGTTTCGCCGGCAGGAGGCGGGGTGGCGTCCTGGATCTGTCCGGAGGCGATCTGGGGCGACCAGTCGCCGATCCCGTATACGAACGGGCCGTGGTCGTGGCGGCCGTAGTCGAGCATGGCCGGTTCCCAGGGGATGCCGATGTAGTTGCACAGGGCCTTGCAGGTGGCTTCTGGTTCGACGGTCAACTGCTCGTAGGTGACGCTGATGAATGCGGGCACGTTGTCGGCGGCTTCGTCGAGGGCACTGGCGAACTTGTCGACGGTGATGGCCGCCTCGGCGAGGTCGGTGGCGTCGCCAGCGCGGCGGATGGAGTCCGCGATGGCCACCGGGTGGCGGCGCAGGACGACGTAGCGGGCGTCCGGCCAGCAGTCGATGAGGCGCCGCCAGATGAACACGTTGCCGGGGGACTTCTCGGCGAGCACGGTCTTGCCTGCATCGGTGAGTTGGCGGTGCAGCAGCCGGTCCCACAGTAGGTGTTCGAGGTCCTCGCGGCCGAGGCCGAGGGTGCGAATGGACAGGTCGGTGAACTCGTCGTCGACCGTGACCGTGAGGCCGCCGAGGTGGAGTTCGTGCGGGGCGTGGACGTCGGGGTGGGAGCCGAGCAGGCAGCGCAACAGGGTCGATCCGGAGCGGATCGGGGAGAGGATGAAGACGGGTGAGTGGACGAGGCGCTCGTCAGGCATGGAACTCCTTCTTGACCGCGTGCTCGCGCTCGGCGAAGACACGAAGGCGGGTCGCGAGGTCGCGGCGGTAGTGGGCTGAGCCGGGAGCGGTCTTCTCGTCGCAGTGGAAGACCCGAAGCGGGAGATGGTGCAAGTAGCCGATGCCGGGCCCGCCCGGGTAGGCGAAGGTGTGGGAGAGCCAGTCCTCGTAGTTCATCGAGCTCTGGCCGTCGTCATGGAACCGATCACCGGGGATGCCGCCGGCCGCGGCCATAACGGGCCGTGCTCGTTGGGTGTCGTAGATCAGGAAGTGCGAGGAGACCCGGTTGACGGAGCGTGCCTCGTCGCTGAGGGCCGGGCCGGCGTCTTCGAGTTTCCATTGCCAGCAGTCGTGGTCGTCGATGCGCTGGGCGAGCGCGAGCTGCGGGCAGCGGTCGAAGGTGTCGGCGATCTCGGCGAGGACATCGGTGGCGTTCGGGTCGCGGAAGGCGACTACGTCGCCCTCGATGGTGATCAGGAAGCGGCTCTTGTCGGTGACGAAGTGGGTGTGGATGTTGTTGGCCTGGTCGCCGGAAGCCCGGTGGCGGGTTCGCCAGCGCAGCCGCACTTCGTCGAATCCCCAAGTGGAGTTGGCGAGTTCGGTGATTTCGTCAATCGGGGCGCTCTCGGCGCCGTCCACGACGAGGACCAGGTCGTAGGGATGGCGGGTGCCCTGGCACAGCGCGTCGAGCGTGGCGGGGATGGTGCGGCGCAGGAGCTCCACGTCGCTGTGGACGAGGTAGGCGATGGTGAACGCCGGCGGGTAGGCCACGATGCTCACCAGCCTGCCGGTCCGGTCACGTCCGCCACGGAGTCACCGTCGGACGGGGCTGTAGCGGTGAGCAGCGCGTGGGCGTCGGTCAGCATGGCGGCGGTGAGCTCCTGGGAGTGGTCGAGCAGGGTCTGCTCGATGCCGTGCTCGATGTCGTCGGCGATGTGGGGATGGCCGACGCACATGCCCATGACCTGGTACTTGGCGCTGGTGCCGAGTCCGATGTGGTCGGCGAGGTCCTGGAGGGCGAACAGGTCGAAGACCACGGTGCCGCTGCGGTAGAGGCGGTCGGCGAAGGCCATGGTGTAGCGGGAGATAAGGGCGCGCACCGAGGCGTGCAGCGATGGCTGAACGGCCGCCGCCTCGATGGCCTGGGCTACCTGATCGGGCAGGAAGACGAACGCGCATCGGTAGAAGTCGGAGGTGCCGAGCATGCGGAAGCATCCGGTGCGCTCCAGCAGGTCGACCATCCGCTGGTAGGTGGCCTGACGGTCCTCGACGAGCCGGCTGATGCCCTCGGTGCCTTGGTGCTTCATCAGAGCCCAGAGCTTGAGCGACTCGAAGCCCCGGGAGCCGTAGAACGGGGTAATCAGCCCTAGATCGAGGCAGTCGGGATCATCGGCGCGGTCCGGGTAGCGGGCGAAGCGGCCGAGCGCGTTTGGGTCGCGGAAGAGCGCGTAGCTGGAGGGGTAGCTGACGAACAGGCCCTTGTGCGGGTCGAGGGCCACTGAGTCGGCGCGTTCGATGCCTGCCAACTGGACCTTGAGCTTCTCGGAGAACAGCAGGCTCCCGCCGTGGCAGGCGTCGACGTGGAACCAGACGCCGTACTGCCGACAGAGGTCGGCGAGTTGCTGGAGGTCATCGATGCCGGTGGTGCGGCAGTTCCCGGCTACACCGACGACCATGAAGATCCGCTTGCCGGGCGGTGGCGAGGCCAGCAAACGCTCCACCGAGGCGGTGTCGCTGGTGAAGTCGGGGGTTGCGTCGGCCCACAGCAGCCCGTCCGAGCCCAGCCCGAGTGCTTGGGCGGCGGCGAGGTAGGAGAAGTGCTCGACCCCACCAGCGAGGAGGATCACCGGCTGTTCGGAAACGGCGCGCAGGCCGCTGCGGCGGGCCTCGGGGTAGGTGTGGGCGAGGGCGGCGGCGATGGCGACGTGGTTGCTCATGTTCCCGCCGGAGGTCCACATGCCGCCCAGCGAGGCGAGCCCTTGGTAGTCGGCCAAGGGAGTGACCGGGTAGCCGACGAGTTCGCGGAGCCAGGTGATCAGCTGGGCTTCGATCACGCTGGCGGCCGGCGCGCTGCGGTCGAAGGCGATCAGGTTCTGGTTGAGGAAGGAGGCGACGATGTCGGCTGTGAGGGCGGCGATGCTGTCGCCGGTGTCCGGGAACGCGAGATAGCGGGGGTCGGCCTGGGAGATCGACCAACGGGCGATCTCCGCCACGGATTCCAGTAGCTGGTCGTCGCTCGTCCCGGCTACCGGAATGGGTCCGCTGAAGCGGTCGATGAGTTCGCCGACCGTCGCGTGCCGCAGGACGAGGCCGTCGCGTAGCTCTCCCGAGGTGAAGTCGAGTCCGAGATCGACCGCCCGGTGCAGCAGCGTGCGGCTGTCGTCCAAGGGCCGGCTGCTCAGCAGGGCGGGCGGTTGGGGGTCAGACACGTCCGAACTCCATTCGATACACGCAGCCTTCGCACGAGGACCAGGCCGGCCCTTGGAGGAAGGAATCCCGTAGCGATCCGTACGGCTTCGAGACCCAGATCTCGGCCATCGGCGCCTGGTGGATGTTGCCGAGCACGTTGCCCGGGGAGGACTCCATGTGGACACAGCACGGCGTGACGTCGCCGTCCTTGGTGATGTAGCTGGCGTCCCACGGCCAGGGGCACACGGCCTGCGCGGCTGCGGGCGAGGCCAGGCGGGAGTAGTCGAAGATCGACAGCTGCAGGCCGCGTTCGTCAGCCCGGGCGAGACCGGCCTCCAGCTGTGGGACAACGTCCTGCACTGGGCGGGCGAACAAGGACTCGGCGTTGAGGGTCTTGTCTTCTCCCCAGTGGTGCAGGCTCTCCACGCTGATGCGCGTGAGCCCGTGGTCCGCAACGAACTCGACGATGGCCGGGAATTGCTCCAGGTTCGTGGAGGAGAGCGTCACAGCGGCGGACAGCCCCGTTTCCCGGCCCTTGGTCAGGGCAACCGCTTCGCGCAGGGCCGTGCTCAGCTGGCTGAGGCGAAGCCCGGACCGCATCCGCCCGAGGGCGACGTCATCCGCCCCGTCGACGCTGATCGCGATGAGCCCCAGACCGGCGTCGAGGACTGGCTCCAGCCGCCGGCGCACGAGCAGGCCGTTGGTGTTCGTCGAGGTGAACACGGAGCGGTCGGTGCACGCCTGGACGTAGGCGGCGAAGTCGCGGACGATCAGCGCCTCACCGCCGCCTACGAACGAGACGTGGCCAAGGCTGGGCAGTTGGTCGAGGAGCGCGACGAACGCCTTCAACGACAGGTGACGGCCGCTGCTCTCGTGCACGGCCCGCAGGCAGCCGGCGCAGGCGAGATTGCACAGGTCGGTGAGCTCCACCTGGAGGTACTGCGGCGTGGGTGTGGGCTGGCCGGGGACAAGCCCGTGGCGGTCGAAGTCGTCCGTGACGAGGAACTTCCGGAAGCGCTGCGGAACAACGACGGGAGACACACGCTCGGGCATCATGCGGCCACCACCTTCCGGTAGACGGAGACGATCTCGTCGACGAACCGCTCGAACCCCCCCACCCGGCGGCCGAAGGACGGCACTCGCGGCGCCCGGTGCCGGGACGCGGCGTCGAGTGCCCGCGTCCACGCGGCCGGATCCTGGTAGTCCTCGACGAGGTGGAAGCCTGGTTCGTCCGCGAGGTGGCTCATGGACGGCACGGCCGAGGACCACACCGGCACCCCCAACGCCCTTGCCTCGTGCGCCACCAGCGGATGGTTCTCCCACCACTGCGAGGGCACCAGCAGCGCTCTGGCACCGGCCAACAGCGGCCCGACATCGGCGCGCGATACCTGCGGGAGCCAACGCACCCGAGGATCGGTAGCGGCCAGGGCTCGCATCTGCTCCTCGTATGTCTTGTCGTCCGGCACGGTAGCGATCAACAGCGGCAGCTCGGTGTCGCTGGCGCGGAAGGCGTCGAGGAGCAGGTGCAGTCCCTTCTCCGGAGAGCACCTGCCCAGGAACAGGAGGCACTGCCCGGCCGGTCCCCCCGAGGCCAGCGGCCCCCAGGCAGCAGGCAGCCCGTAGCAGGCCCGGTCACGGACGACCTTGCCCACATCGACACCGGCCCTCGCCAACTCGGCTGCCTGGTGCGGCGTCTGCGTCCACAAGGCCCGCACCCGCCCGTTCAGCCAGGCCACATTCCGCGCCCGCCAGCTCGCCACATCCCCTACGGCCTCGCCAGGCGCGTTGAGGCAGCCGAGGCAGTCCCGGGAGGCCGCGGTGGCGGTGCACTGCGTACCGGTGGAGCGGACGACGAGCTGATGGTCGGGGCACACCGCGGTGTAGTCGGTCAGCGTGGCGACGACCGGCACCCCGCGAAGGGAAGGCACGTCGAGGAACTCCAGGCCCGTGCGGCTGAAGTGCAGCACGTGGACGAGATCCACAAGAGCTTTCGTCGCGAGGAGCTGTTCGACGCGCCTGGCCTGCTTCGCCTCCGGGGCGCGCCACCCGACCGGATAGTCGTCGGCGAAGGCCGCCGGCAAGCTCAGGTACTCGTCGGCCGTGTGCTGATGTGGCGGTGGCGCGTCACCTGCCGCGAGCCAACTGACATGCAGCCCGCGGGCCTTCAGGGCCCGGGCCAGGTCGTCGGCCAGGATCTCCGTCCCGCCGGCGTTGCCGTCCGCGAACCGGTGAGTGGTCAAAAGGATGTGCACAAGCCCCCCTCAGCAGGTGTTGCCCTGGAGACCGGCCCATCGGCCGATCGGCGTGAGGCCCTCGGGCATCCGGCCGTTCACACCTGCGCCGCCCAGAGACCCCGCAGCTTCCGGCCCAGACAGGCGAAGAACCCCAGCAGAGGAGCGGTCGAGCACGGCGAACGGCTCATGCAGGGTGAGAGCGGTCCAGCCGCCGTCCTCGAAATCCACGAACACGTTCACCCCGAGGCCGGCCTCGGCGTCGCCCTGCGCGGGCAGCGGCACCAGGAGCCGGATCTCCTCCCCCTCCCAGGAGAGGCCCACGTCGGCGGCGTCGTCCCAGACGGGGGCGGGGTGCGGAATCTGCCGGAAGCGGCCAGTGGGCGCGTTGAGCCAGAAGGCGCCGTCGCGGGTGCAACGCAACTGCCGCTCGCCGGGCCACTGCTGGGCGGCAAGGTCGTGCAGAGTTATGGCATCTGGGCCGAGCGGCTGCAGGCGAACGCGGACACCGCGCACGGCGTCCGGCATGCTGCTCAGGTCTAGCCGTACTGCCAGCTCGTCAGTGTCGACGGAGAGCGAAGCGGTCAGGCCGGCCGGGTTCACAAGCCCGCCGCGTACCCGGCCCGGTCCTCCGAGCGGGATGGCCGGCTGCTCCGTGCCGGGAGCCGTGTGCAGGCGAGCCGCAGGCAGGTAGGCGGATTCAGGAGCGGCGGCGAGCGCCCCGTCCGTGAGCCCATACGGAGACGGCAGAGCATCCAGCACCTCGGGGTGCTTCTCGCGGAGCGTGACAACGAGGCGGACCGCCAGATCGGTGATGAATCGGATCAGGTCGCACTTCACCTCGTCCGGCTTGGTGATGTCCCCGTTGGCCAGGACCGCCTGGTAGTAGCAGCCCCCGCCACAGACGTACCGCGACGGGCAGGACGAACACACATCGCGCTCGTCGACCACCAGGTCGAGGTACTTGCGCCGTTCGCTGTCCTCGACGCCGGTGGAGGCGTGCCCGATGTGCCAGCCGGACTTCCCGATGAAGTGCGCGCAGGGGTAGAGGTTGCCGTTGGTGTCCAGGTAGGTGCCGCTCTTGCCGGCCCCGCACCGGTAGACCTGCGCCGCCCGGTCCTTCACGCGGTAGAAGAACCGCATGAAGAAGTCCTCGGAGTTCAGGGCGAGCAGCCGCGCGAGGATGCCCTCCGGCGGCTGGGCGAGGATGTGGTCCACGAGCTCGGCGTAGCCCTGCCGGAAACGTGGCAGGGTCTCGGCGTTGAGCGCGTAGTCCTTGTCGTGGGTGGCGTTCACCGGCTTCATGTAGATGTTGCGGGCGCCGACGTCCTCGAAGAGGTGCCGGAAGATCGCGGTGAAGTCGGTGCAGTACGCGGTGAGGACCGCGGAGACGCCCATGTCGGGGTGGCGGGCCAGCACCCGGTCTAGGACGGAGCGCACGTGGTCGTATGTGCCGCCGCGCCCGTTGGTATAGAAGCGGACCCTGTCGTGGACATCCTTCGGGCCGTCCAGGCTGATGTCCTGGGGCGGGCCGAGCTTGTCGGCGAGTTCCGGGGTCATCGACAGCGTCGCGTTGGTGACCATGGGGCCAGCCCACACGACGCTGACCGGCGAGTCGGCGAGACCCTCCTCGACCATGGCGTGGACCTGCTCGTGCATGTGGCGCACCAGCATGGTCTCGCCAGCCAGGCCGAAATCGACGCGGCTGTAGCGCGCGTCCTCCTCGACGAGCCGCTTTCGGTGGGTCGCGAGGCCCTGCATCACTGTCTCGAGCGGGATCGTGACGGGCTTGCCGTCCGCGTGCACCCGGTCGCGGAACGAGCAGTAGGTGCAGCCCATGTTGCAGGAGTCGGTCAGGGAAAGCTGAGCCTGCGGGTATGCCTCTCGGTAAGTCGTGATCTGGTGGACCGGCTCCAGGTCGCCGCAGGGGCACGGCTGGTTCGGGGCGGTGATCTGACCGCCGCGGACATGGAAGACGTAGCCGTCGGCGAAGGAGACATGGAGGGCATCGCTGGTGGAGCGTGTAATCGCGTCGCTGATCACGGTTGACCTCTCAGGTTGAGATGGCGCGGATCGGGGCGGAAGGGAAGATCACGAGAGTCGGGGACCAGGAAGCGCGAGACGTTGGCGCAGCCGATCCAACCGTCCGCTGAGCCGGGAGCACTCGCGCTCCGCGTGGCCGAAGGCCGGCCGCGATGGGTCGGCCGCTTCCCGCAGGGCAAACGTCTCGTGGATGAGCTCGCGCAGCTCAGCGGCCTCGCGGTCGCCGATCAGCCGGGACAGGACGGACAACTGCTGCTCCAGCGTCACGGGCCGCGGCGACAGCGAGGGGGCGGTGAACACGATCCGCGCCAGTGCGGCCCGTGACTCGAACCACAGGTACTTGGTGCTGTGTTCGCGGCCCTGATCCTCGTACTCGCTCGGCCGACCGATGGCACCGGCGGAAGGGCCAGACAGCCAGGCCGCGCTCCAACCCGGGTCGTGGTGGGCGGAGCCGGGCCGGCGGAGCTCGAACCACTCGTGCAGATCGCGGCTAACCCGGCCGTCAGCGCTGACGATGTCACGCTCGACCGGCCGCGCGGCTGACCCTTCTGCCGCCAGCCCGAGGCAGCCGAGGCCCTCAATCACGAGATCCTCCGCTGGCCGATACCCGCCAGGAAAGTCGGCAGAGCTCAGCTCGAAGTCGATGTCACTGCTGAGGCCCAGGACTCCCTGGGCGCACGAACCGCGCAGGAGGAGATCCAGCTCCTCGCATCCCAGCACGGCGAGGACCACAGCAGCGAGGCGACTGGTGATCTCCTCGGCGACCTCGGCCCGCTTGCAAGCCGCCGCCCATCCGCGCGTGGATGCCGACCGGTCCACGCGCCGCACCAGCTGCCGCAGTGACAGGGCTTCAGCCGGAAGTTCGTCCTCGGCGGCAGAGAACAGCGTGAGTACCCAGCCCCGCCGTAGCTCCTCCAGCTCGAGGCCGGTCGGTCGGGGGTGTTTCACCAGATCGTGCAGCTGCCTGAGAAGGGCCGCGTAGACGGCGTCACCGCGCTGCTCTCGAAGTCGTGCGGTCAGTACGGTGTGGAAGACGCCAAGTCGTGGTGGAAGGACGTCCTCGGCGAGGTGCCCGAGCATGGCCGCGCTTCCCGGCGCCGCTTCGAATACCGGGAGCTCGCTGGCCAGCGTCGCCTCGATACCGCGCCGGCGGACCTCCTGCCGCGACGCGACCGGAGGCAACCAGGCCGCCAGGATGGTCTCGAAGCTGTCCAGCTCCGGCTCCCCGCAGGGCGCGGAGGCAGGGACTCGTTCCCTGAGTCGTAAGTCATCCCCGAAAAGGTCAGACCAGGCGATGTCCCACTTCATCAAGGTCAGCCGGTCAGGCGCCGCGCCGGCCGGCACGAGGAGCGCATCCTCCCAGTCGATCAGGACCGTCCGGCCCTCCCGGCAGAACATGTTCCGCGGAACGCACCCGGACGCTTCGAGGCCGCGAGCGAGCAGGGATGCGAGGAGTTCCAAGACAGCCTCATCGGACAGGCCTAGGGCGGCAGCTGACGGCGCGGACAGCGGGCTGCCAAGATAGGGAGACACCAGCGCGGCCTTCCGGGACGGCAGCGGGACCAGCTCAGGAACGCAGACCTGGATGGCCCCGAAGCCAGCAACCACCAGTCCGCTGAGGCGACGTGCCGCCTCCGCGGCCAGGCGACGCTCGGAGAGCGCTGCCTCTGCGGATCGCAGCTTTGCGACGACCTCGCGCTCCTGGTGGCGCAAGCGACGGACCAGCCCAGCGGCTTCGATGAATCCTGGATGGTCGAACGCGATTCCCCCGCCCGGCACTTCGAACGCCCGCTGGACTAACGCCGCGAGATCCTGCGAATCGCCTGCAACACGCAACAAGCCGCTCACCTCGCTCCCCTCCTGAGCGTCGCATGCAGACTTGCCACCGTAGCCGCTCCGTCACGTTGTGTTCGATCGAATTGGCGGATTCGCCGAACAGCTGCCGCGCGCACGCCGCCGACCGCGAGCGGAGCGATCGGCCCCACTTTCTGATGATCAATCAGAGCTGCGGCGGCGAGACACCGTTCAGGCCCGCTGCTGCCGGGGTGCCCGGGGTTAATGAGTCCGCTGGCCGAGAGGGCATGGGATACTCGAGGCGCGGCGCCGACAGTCCTGGTGGTGCCGCTGGTGTGCGACTCCGCGCGGCTCCGCCTTCTCACAGAAGTGGTCCTTCCTTCTATGGCTACGGTCCTCTCCATCGCCGACGCAGTGCAGCAGCGCTTCACGCAGGCGCTGTCCGCCGCGTTCCCCGACGCCGCGGACAGCGACCCTCAGCTGCGACGAAGCGACCGTGCGGACTTCCAGGCCAACGGCATCATGAGCCTCGCCAAGCCCCTGCGGGCCAACCCGCGCGAGGTCGCCGCGCGCGTCCTCGAGAACCTGACCGCTGACGAGGTGATCGCGAGCCTGGAGGTCTCAGGTCCGGGCTTCATCAACGTGACGGTCACGGATGCCGCGATCCTCGACCGGCTGGCCGCCCGCGCGACGGACGCCCGCCTGGGCGTCGGCAGCAGCACCGAACCCGGCGTCACGGTGATCGACTACAGCCAGCCGAACATCGCCAAGGAGATGCACGTCGGCCACCTGCGCTCGACGATCATCGGCGACGCCCTGGTGCGGACCCTGGAGTTCTCCGGCGAGAAGGTCATCAAGCGCAACCACCTCGGCGACTGGGGCACTCAGTTCGGCATGCTCATCCAGTACCTCGTCGAACACCCCGACAAGCTGGACGAGGACACCGAACCGGCCGAATCCGGTCCGTCGATGTCCCGCCTGAACCGCCTCTATAAGGCGTCGCGCGCCCTGTTCGACAGCGACACCGACTTCGCCGACCGGTCCCGCCGGCGCGTCGTGGAGCTCCAGGCCGGCGACGCGGAGACCGTCGCCTCCTGGCAGCGCATGGTCGACGAATCTAAGCTGTACTTCGAAGCCGTCTACGCGAACCTCGGCGTACTCCTCGAAGACACAGACGCCATCGGCGAGAGCTACTACAACCACATGCTCGCCGACGTGTGCTCCGACCTCGAAGCCTCCGGCGTCGCCGTCCGCTCCGACGGGGCGCTGTGCGTCTTCTTCGACGACATCAAGGGGCCCGACGGCGAGCGGACACCGCTCATCGTCCAGAAGAGCGACGGCGGCTACGGCTACGCCACCACCGACCTCGCCGCCATCCGCGACCGCGTCGGGATGCTCGGCGCCGAGCAACTCCTCTACGTCGTCGACAGTCGCCAGGCCCTCCACTTCCAGATGGTTTTCGAGACTGCCCGGCGGGCCGGCTGGCTCCCCGACAACGTCCGCGCCTTGCACCTGCCGTTCGGCACCGTCCTCGGCAAGGACGGCAAGCCCTTCAAGACGCGCTCCGGCGAGACGGTCCGGTTGATGGACCTCCTCGACGAGGCCGTCGACCGGGCACGCACCGTCGTCGCGGAGAAGAGCCCCCAGCTCGGTGCCGAGGAACTTGAGGACCGGGCACGGCAGGTCGGCATCGGGGCGGTCAAGTACGCAGACCTCTCCACCTCCCGCACCCGCGACTACGTCTTCGACACCGACCGCATGGTCTCCCTCAACGGCGACACCGGCGCCTACCTCCAGTACGCCTACGCCCGAATCCAGTCCATCCTCCGCAAGGCCCCCGAAGGCGTCAGCCCGACCGCACACCAGGGCCTGACCCTGGAGCCGGCCGAGCGAGCCCTCGGCCTCCTCCTCGACGAGTTCGGCGCCACCATCGACATCGTCACCGAAACGTTCGAACCCCACCGCCTCTGCGCCTACCTGCACAACCTGGCATCGGCCTACACCACCTTCTACGAGCACTGCCCCGTCCTCAAGGCACCCAGCCGTGAGATCCAGGAAACCCGACTGCTGCTCTGCCAGCTCACCGGCCAGACCCTGCGACAGGGCATGGACCTCCTCGGCATCGGCACGCCCGAGCGGCTATAGCCACATCGTCGATCGTGGTGGGGGTCCCAGATGGGAACCCACCACGATCGACGCCGAGCTCGTGTCTGTGAGCTCCGCCCCACCGTGGAGGCTGGATCTATTTGGCAGAGGTAATCCTGCGGCTCCTCCAGAGGTGTGGGTCTGGGCTGCGCTCTCGGCGATGCTGCAGGGCTGCTCGCATACTTCTGGCTGAAAGCCGCCCCGTGCTGACGAACGTCGTGGCAAGGTGTCCGCGAGAACTTCCTGACCATTGATTGAGGCAGCGCATGTCGATGTATGGTGCCGCGTCCGTAACACCACGCAGCGTGGGTGTTGGGGCCCTCCTGGAGGAGCATCACCCTTTCTGGGTTCCCAGATACCAGCGTGCGTACGCCTGGGACACGCAGACTGATGCCTTCATCGACGACGTGAAGGATCTTATGGAGGAGGGGGACAAGCAGAAGAGTCATTTCTTTGGGGGATTCGTATGCATTGAGCACATCAATCATATGGAGTCCAGGCCCCATGCATATGAGATCGTCGACGGCCAGCAGCGACTCGCGACCTTCGTCCTTACCCTATCGGAAATCGCCCACGCGGCTGACCGAATCGCAGCTGAGGCTGAAGCCCAGAATGACGATCACGCTGAACGGTCAGCACGAACACTTGCGCAAGACACCCGCAATAGATTTGTCTACTGGAACTACGCAAATGTTGCGCTTGGCGAAAATGAGACACGTGCGCGAGTCACGCTGTCGAAGGCCGATAACGAGGTTTTCCAGGAACTCCTCACTGGAAACGATCCGACTCCGAAGCGGGAAAGTCACGAGCTTCTCGTTGCAGCTCGGGAGACTCTTCGGTCCAAGCTCCTCCGGCCAGTCTTGGAGTCATGTGACACCCGGCAGGACAAGATTGCTGGAATGGCGCGCCTGCGCATGGCGCTCACCGGACAGTCGCACGTGATCCAAATTGTCTGTTCGGATCACGATCGGGCCTACCAGTTGTTCAGCGTCTTGAACGACCGCGGGCGCTCCCTTGCGGACGCCGACTTGCTGCGTAGCTACACCCTTGAAATTCTCGAAGGGAACCCATCTGTTCAAGAAAAGGCCGCCCTTGTCTGGGATGATATCCTGAGCGCAGACTCTAATAAGGTGAGCGCCTTCTTCGAAGCTTACTATCCTTCGACCAAGGGCGTCCGCGCCAATACGCCGCTGTTCAATAAGCTTCGCGAGGCATACTTCCCTGACTTGTCGAGCGCGCCCTCCTCGATTGCGGTGCTCGGCAGAATTGAAGACTTCCAGCGCGAGAAGGAAGTCTATCTCCAGTTGGTGGCGGGCGTCTGGCCGTACGCGAAAACGAATACCCCTGGGTTTCAGCCGGCGGCAAATGACTGGCAGAAGGATCGTCTTAGGCGGCTGGTCGTTACGCTCAAGCACCAGTTGTGCATTCCCCTGCTCCTGGCGGCAGCAAATTGCGTTTCGGAATCCCGCTTCGCTGAGCTGGTCTATCTCCTTGAGATCTTTGCGTTCCGCTACAAGAATGTCTGCGGAGGGCATGCGACGCCACCGTCTAAGGTCTACTATGCCGAGGCGAAGAGGATTCGGGGTGAGCATGCAAAGGGCAATGCGATCGAGTGGACAGCTCTGCGATCTCAGCTTCGGGATTTGATTTCCAAGTCGGCTTCCGATGAGCACTTTAAGAGCAGCCTTGAGAATGTTCTCCGCTATGATCGCGGAACTGCACAGAAGGCCAATCTCCGTGAATTTCTGACCACGCTCGAAGATCACGGAGTATGGCTCGCCAGTGGTAATACTGGCTCTCCGAAGCCTGACATGATGTCTGTATTTGATCTGGATCAGGTGACGATTGAGCACATTTACCCGCAGAGTCCTCAGGCGGGAAGTGTCGACTCTGGCCTTGCCCCGCTTGTTCATCAGCTGGGCAACCTAACATTCTTTGGCCCTGGCGAGAACTCGGATGCAGGCAACAAATCGTTTCTCGTAAAGCGGGACAATTACTACAAGAAGAGTAAGATTCGCCTTACGAGAGAGCTAGGCGATCTTGCCGAGTGGACAACGGAAGAATATTCGAAGCGCCTGGATCGTATCAAAAGTGATGCATGCAAGGTGTTCCGGATCTAGCCGAATCGGATTTCCCGCCTCGATCCATTGTTGGCGCGTCACTGCGGGAGTTTCCGGTTCGCCGTGCAGGCTGGGCGGCGGGTCCTGTGCGGCTACAAAGGCTGCGGGTCGCCGCCATTGAGCTCGGTGGCGCCACTGGTCCGAGGTTTGTGGGCCCGGCCGAGGCCCACCCGCCACCGTGGAACGGCTGCGGGTGGGCCTCGGCCGGCCCTCTACGGGGCCCTACTCGCTTGCGAGATCCCCTTCGGCGGTCCCCTCGTTCAGGTCCAACTCAACCTGGATGGCCCGAGAGCCGTGGCTGGCCTGCCACGAGTCGAAGTCCTCGTTTGGCACTTCGAACCAGATGTTGAGAGCCTTCTTGAGGGAGTTGGTGGCCAGCTCGGCAGCCTGCTCTTCCCTCTTGCCCGGGCCGAGGGTCGGGTGGCTGACCTTGAGTGCGTTGGACTGCTGCTTGGTGCAGAGGTCCAGGTAGAGGCGCCGGGCCTGGCTCAGGCCGTTGTCGAATGCCGTGCGGCCGATCAGCCACGGCGTGATGTGCTGCCACGCTGAGGGGGTCGTGAGGGCCTGCATCCAGAAGTACCGGAAGTAGACCGCGTTCGGGGTGTCCATGTTGACGATCTGGTTGATCGGGTTGCCCGCGTTTTTGCTGAAGGCGTTTCGACGGTCGCGGGCCTTGCCGCGGTCCAGCTCGAAGTATGCGTTCCAGGCTTTGACGAGGGAGTCCGCGAAGGCGGGAAGGTCCTTGAGTTCGGCTCCGCCTGGCTGGCTCTTGCGCATCTCCCACAGCGAGGCGAGAGTCATGATCATGCCGAGCTGGCAGGCGTGGGTGTTGAAGACTCCGAACGCGGCTTTGGAGCGCGTGATCGCGA
Source organism: Kitasatospora sp. NPDC050543 (assembly GCF_044457565.1). Classification (NCBI taxonomy): domain Bacteria; kingdom Bacillati; phylum Actinomycetota; class Actinomycetes; order Kitasatosporales; family Streptomycetaceae; genus Kitasatospora; species Kitasatospora sp. NPDC050543. The sequence continues at coordinate 20,485 of NZ_JBITGZ010000035.1, forward strand.
GGGGAGTAGTTGCGTTGAGGTATGCGCGGGCGCGGTGCTCCTCGAACTCAGACTCCTTCTCCTTCAGGGCTTCCCAGGCCCGGATGACGTCGGTCTTGACTGGCTTCGGGCCCTTCTCCTCGGAGCGCTTCTCCTCGGAGCGCTTTTCCTGGTAGTCGTCCCAGCTGTCGCGCAGGGTCCAGTAGATTCCTACGCCGCCGAACAGGGCGTCGTACGCGAGGGCGGAGTGGTTGTGGGTCGTGTCCCAGCTGTCCTTGAAGGTGGCGAGGCCAGCGGCGTGCGCCTTGTAGGGCTCGGTCTTGGACAGAAGCGTCAGGATGGCCTCCCCCCAGGAGTCCATGAACCTGCCGACCAGTTCCTCCGAGCGGCCCAGCGGGAACTCGGTTTCTCCGATGCGCGAGACGTGGTACTGGCGTACCCCGTCGCTGAACTCGGGCGGCAGAAGGCTGACGAGGTCGAGCTGCTCGCGCATGAACTTATCGCGGTCCGGGGCGCTCTCCCTACCGGTGAACGGCTGGGCAAGGTTGGTCAGGTACTTGGGAGGTCCGAAGATGCACCGGCTGACGGCCATCTTGAACAGGTGAATGTTCGTCATGACCGACCAGCGCGCGGGACGGCTGCCGTTGATCTCGGGGTTGTCGTACTCCACCGCGTAAAGCGGCAGATGGGTGCCGCTTCGACCGCGCAAGGCGCTCAGGAGGCTGCGGGTGAGCACGTTGGAGAGCTCGCCGTCGGACAGCAGGATGATCCGGGACTCGCTCGGCGGCCGCGCCTCCTTGTTGACGTCGACAAAGAGCTTGCGGGCAGCTTCGTGCGGGCGTGAGGACCCACCGGTCTCGTTCGGGAACCAGCAGACCGTGACGGGCACCTCGATCTTCGCCAGGTCCGCCTCGGTCACCTGGTGCTCGTGCAGTAGCCGCTCGACCTGGTGCTCGTAGAAGGGCCGGAATTGCATCCCAGCGCCCTGCCACGTGCGGGAGAGCGTGCGCTCGACGGCCAGCAGACCCATGGCGCGGTGCTGGCCGTCGAGAACGACCAGACTCGACTCGGACTGGTTCCACCACAGCTTGCCCAGGTTCGCCGGGTGCGGGCTGCCGTCGGCGCCGAGGAGGCGGTGGACGCGGAAGGCATTGCCGGCCTGCTCCTCCTGCCATTGCGCCTCATCGTGGTTCACCGGGATCGGGGCGCCGATGGCCGGGAAGGTGGTCGGCTTCTTGGCCTGGAAGGGCAGAAGCACGGCCACGATCGGAGGAAAGAAGGCAGGTCCGGTGCTCTGCTGCTTGAACAGATACGGGATCAGCTTGCCTGCCACTCGATGGTCATCCAGATCGCGCTGCAGCAGCTGGTTGAAGTCCAGGTCCCCGGCGTCCATGACCTCACGAACGGGCGCGAGACTCTTGGTGAGCTGCCGCTCCGGCGTGTCGGCGTCTCCGCCGAGCCTGGCCTTGGTCATGATGTAGTCGACCCGACCAGCGGGAGTGTCGAAGCTCCCCCACGTGCCCTGCACGAAGTCGCGGAACGTGAGCTTGGAACCTGAACCAAACATCCTTGGCGTTGCCTCTCAAGATGGTTCCGCCGGGTCGCGGCGGAAGCTAGTGGTGCACGGCGCAAGACGAACTAGACGGCCCGACATCTGGAGTGGAAGGGCGTCGCGCGGGCGTCGAAGCCCGATGGTGTTTGAGGCCGGTGGGAGGGGTACGGAGCACCCCACCCAAGGCGTCCTATTGGTCCCTGAACGCCTCCCGCAGGAGCGCCTCGGTGAACATGCCCCAGTAGGTCCGGAGGTCGTCGAACCGCTCGGGATCTTCGTACATGGCTTCTGCGTGCGCGTAGGCGATGAGCAGGTGGTCGAAGGCGATCTGTGCTCGCCGCGCGAGGTCGGTGATCTCCTCGGGGTCCAGGCCCTGCGCGCCCTCGTCGGCGAGCTTCTTGAGGGGCAGGTACACCTGGTCGAAGAGGGCGTGGCGGAGGTTGAGCTTGACCGCGGCCTTGCCGTTGAGGTGGTCGATGACCAGGAGTTCCTTGCCGGGCCAAGGGGTGCCCATGAGGGTGATGGGCTTGGTGCGGATCTGCTCGCGGATCCGCTCGATCTTCTCGGCGTCCTCCTGGCTGTCCAGACCGAGGTCGATCGCGGCCTGCTGGACAACCCTCTCCTCGTCCTCCGGGGTGGCGGCGCGGCCAGCGATTCCCCTCGGGAAGTTCGGGAAGACGCGAGCCGCAGTGTCCATCGTCTCGGTGTGCTCGCCGTCCTCGAGACGCTTGCGGGTCTCGGTCTCCTTCCAGTCCGTGCGGACCTTCTTCAGTGCCAGCTTCACGGGCTGCCTGAGCCACTCGCGCAGCTCGTTGCGCAACTTGCTGACCGGCTCCGCCCCGCGCTTCACATTGCGGACCTGGAAATACTCGTCCAGCTGCGCGGGGAAGCTCACCTCGATCGCGACGTAGCGCAGGACCTTGTCGTTGCGTCCGCCTTCGAGCAACCGGGGGACGATGTCGTAGTAGATCTCCCGGCCGTTGCGCAGGATGCTGATCTTGGCGGTGTTGTCGGCGTTGATCTGGAACTCGGAGATGTCGTGGCCGTTGTGGTCCGTGCTACCGCCGGTGCCAGAGTAGGGGCGGAACTCATGAGGCACGATGGCGACCGCGACGTGCACCTTGTGGCCATCGATCTTCAGGTCAGCCTCTTCGATGAGTTCACCGCGAGGGTCCAGCGGCTTGTAGCGGGAGATGATCCTCGGGTTGTCGCGTAGGAACAGCGGGTCGTGCAGCGTAGTGACCTTGCCGTCCAGTTCGAAGGTCCTGCCGGTGTCGATGTAGGTCCGGTAGGCGCGGGCGATGAACCTGCGGAGCTCGGAAAGCTTGTGCTCCAGGGAGGTTCCGTAGGTACCGCCGCTGGAGAGCCGGTCGATCTTGCCGAACACGACGAGCGTGCCGGATGCGAACGGGGTTTCGTCGCGCCCGGTCATGAGCTTGGCCGCTTCGGCGGGCCAGTCCTGGACCTCGTTGGTGGTGATGTAGTGCTGCTTGCCCTCGCGGATCTCCTGGAGGTCGATGTAGCTGTGGTAGACCTTCGGGTTGCCGGTCTGCTTGCTGTAGATGTCGATGCGTTCGCCGAGGCTGAGCCCGGCGAGCTTGAGTCCGACACCAAAGCGTCCCAGCCCCTGGCGCTCGCCGTAGCGGCTGCTGTAACCCATCGAGAGCACGTGGTGCATCTTCGTAGGGTCGATGCCGAGGCCGTTGTCAGCGATGAGGATGCTGTCGATCGCCTTCTTGCCACGGCCGAAGATCGGCCGCACGCGCATGAGGGTGGCCTCGGCTTCGATGGAGTTGTCCAGGGGCTCACCGATGGCGGCTGTGAGGTCGAAGCCGGCGTCGCGCATGGAGTCGAGCGCGCGATCGACCTGGATGAGGTCGGCGCGCTGGTCGTCTGGGGCGAGGAAAACAGGCGTGGTCATCATCGGTCCTTTGTCGTCTCGGGCCACATGTGTGCGGGGGTGGCGTGGATGCGGTTTCGGCGGGCCTCCTGCTGCTGGGGCAGGCAGAAGGTGCAGGGGACGGGGTGGCCCTCGGGTCGTGCGGGGTGGATGCGGTTGGAGGCGTCAGGGGTGAGCAGGTGGTACAGCGCGCATTCGACCATGTAGGCGCTGGCCGCGCTGGGGTGGACGTCGTACGTGAAGTAGTCGGCGCGGCGGTCCGTGCAGTGCCTCAGGAGCCGGCGGCGGACGTCGATGTCACTGCGGCCGATGTAGATGGGGCGACCGTCCGCGATGTACAGCACGTAGGTGCCGATCCGCTGCGGCGGGATGAGGGTACGCACGAGTGACGGGCTGAGCCTTACGGGGATGGGAGTCACGCCCTGACCTCCGAGGCGTGCCACAGAGCCCGGGCGTGGCGCCGGGTCCGGCTGATGCGCTCCCGCATTCGCGGCAGCGGCACTGCGTGGCGGTGGGCCATGGAGGCAGCATCGTGGCCGTGCGCGAGGTCGTCGAGCAGGACGCGCTCTCCGTCGGCGAGGTGCGGCTCGGTCCTCAGCCACGCGAGGGTCTCGGCGACCAGGAGGTTGGAGTCGATCTGCCCGCAGTCGACGCGGTCGGCGTCGAGCGAGACGGAGGGGGCGATGGCCCGGCGGCGTTCGAGCGCCTCGTAGGCGTGCCCCATGGCCGACCTCGCGCGGTGCGGGGCAGGCGTGGAGGAGTTTGTCGGGTTTCGCAGGAGCTCGTCGAGCGCGCGGTCGATGCGGTCGAGCTCGTATGTGTCGCAGCTGGCCAACGCCTGCTTCTGCAGAGCCTTGACCGCCCCGGCGACGGGGTGGCTGATCATGGTGGTTCGCTCCGGGTGTCTGGTGGTGGGCCCCATGCGGTGGCACACGTCCGAAAGGTGAAGCGGTGATATTCGGTTGTTGCTCCAGCGTACTGGGCGGGCTTGACAGGCGAGGCCGTTTCATCGAAGTCGGCGGCAGACCAGGCTCTTTGGCCATCCCTCACCTTGACCCTCCCTCACCTATAGAGGTCGGGTGGGAAGCAGAGTTGTTGCGCGAGGTGCGGAAGAGTTTCTGACGGCACGTTGGATCGCTTCCCCGCGGGACATGCCAAGGCCCGCTTCCCGGTCATCGTGGGAAGCGGGCCTTAACACGTCGTGGCCTACTCGGCAGTGACGGCGACGAGGTCCTGGACGGATCGGAGGTCCTGGCGGCCAGCGAGGTAGCCGATACCGCGGTGCAGGTGGATGAGCAGGGTCTTGCTCACGGCGGCGTCCGTGGGCTCCTCACCGTCCACCGCGCACCGCTGCTTGAGCAGGGACAGGTAGACGTCGCCGTGCGGACCGGCGAAGGTCTTCCAGGCGATCTCCACGTTGGAGTCGGTGGTGATCTCCCGCACGAGCGGGGTGGACGGGTCGCGTAGCGAAAGTGCGAGCGCCCACCGGCACAGCTCGTTCCACTGGGTCAGCCCCGTGTGGCGCTTGAGCCAGGCGAGCTGGTCCTTTGCGGCCTGGGAGAGCCGGATGGTGATCTCAGATGGCATGGAGGGCCCCCTCGGTCCACCAGTAACCCTTGCCAATGCGGGTGGTGAACGTGGTGTCGTCGTGCGCGAGCACGTAACTCTGGGCGATGGACGGACGCAGCCTGTTCAAGAGGTTCTCGTCAATCTCTTCGTCCGTGGACAACAGGAGAACCTGTCGGCCGGCGTGCGGGAAGTACCGGTCGACGAGGTGCTCTCGGTGCTGGCTGTCCAGACGCCCCAGCGGGGTGTCGATCACGGTGGGCAGCCGGTTGCCGGCCACCTTGGCCAGCCCCCAAAGGAGGGAGATCGCCAACAGCTGTCGCTCGCCGGCGCTAAGCCGTGCGGGGTCGATGGGCTCATCGTCGTGGTTGGTGAGTGCGATCGTGAACTTGTCGGTGTCGATCCGCAGGTCCTTGATGAGCCTGCTCTTGCGCATCAGGGTCTGGAAGCTGCGCAGGACGGCCACCTCGAGGCTGCTGATGTGCTTACGCAACAGAGCCGCGCTGAACCGCTCAAGAGTCGCGCGGGCCTTCTCCGCGTAGGCGGCGATCCGCTTCAGCTCCTCCTCGCGGACGGCCGGCAGGGCCTGCTTCTCTCGCGCCCGCTCGAAGTCGGCGTCAAGGCGCTCCTTGCGAGCCTCGGCCTCCGCCACCAGCTCGGTGGCGTGCTTGACGGCGGCGCGGGCGACGATCACTGTCTCCGATGCCTCCTGGCGGTCCTCGATGAGCGTCTTGATCTGATGCTCGTCGGGGACGGCGGCCAGCTGGCGTTCGGCCTGCTGCAGCTCGTGCACGGTCTTGGCCGCAGTCTCCAAGAGCTCGGTGGCGCGGGCATCGTCGGCTCGGAGCACCTCCTCCAGCGCGGACAGCTTCTGCGAGAGGTTGCGGGGTAGACCGAGGTCCAGCTCCAGGTCGGCGGCGGTGGTGCGCTTCTTTCGCTCGAGAGTCAGCTTCTTCTTCAGTGCGGTCCGGGCCGTGGCGGGAACGTTGTCGGGCAACTGGTCGATCAGCCACGCGTCACGCGACTCGAGGATGTCGACGACTTGCCGAGCTTCGTGCGCCTCATCCTCTCGCAGCGCCTGCTGGCGCAGGGCGGTGAGCTGATCGCGGAGCAGCACCAGGGGGAGCGCTCCTTCGGCCAGACCTCGCAGGGCCTTCTGAGTCTGGATCAGGCGGTCCATCGTGCCGGATTTGGCCGTCTCAAGCGCGAGTCGTTCCTCGTACAGCTTGCCGCCCGCGCGTTCGAACTTCCGCTCGACCTTGCTGAGCTGGGCCTCGGCGTTCTCGTGGGTCTCTTCGGCCTGCTCCAGGTCCTTGGTTCGGGTGGTCAACTCCTCGGAGGCCGCCCGCGTTTGGGTCTTCAGTTCATGGAGTCGATCGAGGGCACCCTGGTCCTCGGGCGACAGCCGCTGCCGGCGGTGGAGGACTAGCAGGTCGGTGCGCAGCTGTTCCACGGCCCTGACGCCGAGAAGCGAATGGACGGCGGCTTCGATGACGTCTGCGGCCCGTTCGGGGTCGGCCAGCTGCTCGACCCTTTCACCGTCGAAGAAGAAGAGAGAGGCGACCTCGAGGGGCAGGATTTCCTCGACGTGCTCGGCCCAGTTCTCGCTGATTGTGGCGTCGTATCGTCCGTCGACGGTGACGGTCAAGTTCTCCCGCACGTTCTTGCCGGCGATGGCCCAGGTCCGGGCGACCTCATAGGTACGCTGGCGGCCTTCTGCGGTGATCGAGAACTCCAGTTGCAGCTCGGAGCCTTGGGTTGGCTCGGCCGCGCGGTTGATGCTCTCGCGCAGGTAGGTGTCGTAGGCGCGGTTGCCGCGTCCGCTGCATCGGGCTCGGGGCCCATACAGCACGAGCTGGATCGCGTCGAGCAGGGTCGTCTTGCCGCAGCCGTTCAGGCCGCCGATCAAGATGATCGGGCGCTTGGGCTTGACCCGAAGGTCGAGGTGCTGCCGGCCCTGGTAGGCGCCGAAGTCGCGGAGTGTGAGGTTATGCAGGTGCATCGGTGGTGGTCTCTTCGTTCAGCGCCAGCTGGGTCGGGTCACTCTCGCGCAGTTCCTTCAGCTTCTTCGCGAACTGCAGTGCGTCATCCGCGTCCTCGTAGTAGCCCTTCTTGATGGCCTTCTCCAGGGACTCGAACAGACCGGCTCGTCGGGTCATCGTTCGGTACTGGCGCTCGATCGCGAGGAGCTCGCGCGTCATCGAGAAGTGGATCGGGTCGTCCTCGCACGCTTCCTTGAGGAGCCCGATCTCCTCTGCTCCCAGGACGAGTTGCTCATCCAGGGGTAGGCCTGGGAACTTCTCGCCGGTCGTCTCCTCGTAGATGCGCGGCAGGGAGTCCTCGACCTCGTGCTTGTCGAACACCCAGATCCGGCGGATCTCGTGCAACTCCTTCATCGAAATCAGCTCGATGCCACGCACGTTCTCCGGGGCCTTCTTGTGGGTACGGACCTTGTTCTGCGCGTCGAGGAGCTTACGCAGCCAGTCCTCGCGCGCGGACTGCTTGTACGGCCCGGGAATGGTCCGGTCACCGTCGCCGAGTAGCTGGACGTTGCCGTTCATGCGGCGGAAGTCCCGCGTATGGCTCTCGTTGTTGACGTCGTCGAGCTCGTTCCGCAGGGTAAGCAGTGGTTTCATCCACCGCTTCTCGTCGTCGTTGCTGATCATGGCGGCCATCGACTTGTCCTTCTCCACCAGCGTGCATGTCCAGCAGCCGAACCGGCTGTCGCCGCACGAGGGAGTGGTGTCGTCGACGACCAGCGGGCACTCGGAGTCGTCCGACGCGCCCTGGTACATCGTCAGCAGATCTTTGTTGTTGTGGCCCCACGGGTTGGGGTACTGCATCAAGAACGCCCATACCTCGTCCGTCGACCAGGCCTCGATCGGGCTGTAGACCAGGGAGTTGGGAAGGTTGCCGTTGGGCGAGAGGCGGTCGCGCACGCGGCGCTTCTCGTGCCGTTCCATGGCCCGAGCCCGGGCGTGGCTCTCGGCCTTGCGGATCCCCAGCACGAGGATCGTCTCCCCGTGTCGGCGCACGACGCGCCGGATGAAGGCGTTCGACGGCTTGATCTTCAACCGCTCGGTGCACCAACGGAACCTCGGCCGAGGGGCGGGGTAGCCCTTGCCGATCAGGTTGACCCAGAATGTGTCCTTGATCTCCGGGGTCAGCTTGTGCGACTCGATCGGCAGCTGCTGCTCCTGCGCTGCCGTGCGCATCGTGTCCAGCGACTGGCCGACCCACGCGGCGACGACCGGGTTCTCCACGAGGGTGTCTGTGCTGATCACGTGCACCGGCTTGTTGCGCTGCTCGGCGGGAAGGTCCTTGAGAGCGAGCCACACCAGCTGGAGGACCGCGGTGGAGTCCTTACCGCCGCTATACCCGATCACCCAGGGCACCTCGTCGGCGACGTAGAGTTCGCGGATCTCGTCCGTCAGCTCCTCGACGACCTCCGCCAGGGGCCTGTCCTGGAAGGCCCTCGTCGAGTTGGGGGTGCTCATGACTCTCCTCGCAGATAGGCGTCTTCCACGCGCTGTTCCTCAGCACTCAGTTGTAGCTTGAGGTGCTGACGAAGGTAGTTCACGGTCAAGGTCAAGTTCTGGGTACTTTTGGAGACACGTCCGCCCACGAGCGCCCGCCCTTCCCAGTCGGTGTTGGATCGCGACCAGTCCACTGAGGACAGCCGCTTCAGGGTCGGGGTCCAGCTTCGCGAAGTTAGCGATTTTCGCAACAGAGTGTTACCGACTCGCCCCAGAGCGTGCAGGGCGATCCCGTGGCTGTGCAGAAAATCGCGGCGCATCTCCGGTGCTGACAGCTCCCGCTGGCGCACCATCTTCCACTCCGGGATCACCACATCCACCGCGCCCCAGTACGCCTCGGCCAGCTCTTGGGACTGCTTCTTGGTGACCTCCAGGCCCTGCAGCAGGGACTGGGTGGCGTAGTACACGGAACTCAGCGTGAACAGCTTGCGCGAGCGCTGGGACAGTGTGCTGCTCTCCATGTCCACGTGGCCCTTGAACATCGGTGCTCGCATCGCCAGCAGCCGCACTGTGGTCGACAGATCGTCGCGGTGGTCATACAGCACGCCGATGGAGCGAGGCGGCCGCACGGCGTGCCGATTCAAGTCGGCGAACATCTGCTGGCAGCGGGCGAGCCCGGCATCTTGGAAGAACACCACGGCGATCGTCTCCTCGCCAAGATCGGGGTTCTCCTTCAGGGCCTGCTCGATCGCGGCACGCCGGTGCTGGCCGTCGTTGATCAGGAACCGGGCGGCCATCGAGACGCGGATCTGGCCAGCACGCATCCCCACACCGTTGTCGGTGATGCCCTCGAAGCGGATGTCGCCGTCGACGGAGGCAGTGAGCGCGCTGAAGACGTAGTCTGTGGGGTTGTCGATGATGTAACGGGTCAATGCCGGCAGCCGCCCCTTGTTCAAGGTCCGCTGCGCGCGCACCTCGGGTGCCAGCTCGTCCTCGTCGAAGAGGAAGATCTTGGGGATCAGCCGCAGCGGGCACATGGACACGTAGAACTCGCGTCCTGCCTGGACGCCGCGGATAGCCGGAAAAACGTACTCAAAACCGGCAGACGTCGGCGGCTCGGCAGACTTCGAAGCGACTGGATATCCCACCCGGTCACGCTATCGTACGTCAGGTAAATGACGTACATGGTGTGCGGGAATGACGCTCGAAGGTGGATGGTTCGATGGTGACGTACCTCGACGCGGCGGCGACGACGCGCGTGGACCAGCGTGTGGCCGATGTCGTCCTGCACTGGATGACCGCAGAGTTTGGGAACGCGGGCAGCCGCCATGAGTACGGCATCCGCGCCAAGCGCGCGGTCGAACGCGCCCGCGAGTACCTGGCTGGCACCATGGGGGCGGAACCCGATGAGCTGATCTTCACCAGTGGCGCTACGGAGAGTAACAACATCGCTCTGCTGGGCCTCGCCCCCTACGGTGAGCAGACCGGACGGCGCCACATCATCACCTCCGCCATCGAGCACAAGGCGGTCCTGGAGCCGCTGGAGCACCTGGCCGACCGCGGCTTCGAAGTGGACTTCATCAAGCCTGGCCCCTCGGGCAGGGTCGAGGTCGAAGCGGTCATGGAGCGCCTGCGGCCCGACACCCTCCTGGTGTCGCTGATGCACGTGAACAACGAGACCGGAGTGATCCAGCCGGTCGCCGACCTCGCCCACCAGCTCCACTCCACCGCGACCTACCTGCACGTGGACGCGGCCCAGGGATACGGCAAGGTCCCCAACGACCTGACCGCGCCGATCGACATGATCAGCATCAGTGGCCACAAGATCGGCGCCCCCAAGGGTGTGGGCGCGCTGGTCACCCGTCGCCGGGAGGCCATGGACGACGAACGTCCTCCCCTGCAGCCGATCATGTTCGGCGGCGGACAGGAACGCAAGCTGCGCCCGGGAACCCTGCCCGTTCCCCTGATCATGGGCCTCGCTGAGGCTGCGAGGATCTTCGAGGCCGAGCACGCCCACTGGCAGGCCGCCGCACACGAACTGCGCTCTCGGCTCCTTGAAGTGCTCGCCTCTGTGCGTTTCCGCCTCAACGGTGACCAGGACCACGTCGTGCCTCACATCCTCAACCTTTCCTTCGAGGACGTGGACTCCGAGGCGTTCCTCGTCATGCTCAAGGACCTAGTCGCGGTGGCGACGGGATCCGCATGCACGAGCGCCTCCTACACGCCCAGCCATGTGCTCACCGCCATGGACTTGCCCGACAAGGTCGCCGAGAACGGGCTGCGCTTCTCCTGGTTCCCGCAGCAGGCAGAGGCCCTGGACGTCGGGGAGCTGGCCCGCGTAGTTGAGAGCCTTCAGCCCCGGGTCTGAGCGGGATCAGCCGCTGACCCGGATGAGGCGGTGCCCACGCAGGGCCCGCCCACACCGCGCCAGCTCGCTCTCCCATCCGTTCTCGGTGCCGATCAGGTGCGGGCGCGCATACAGGCCAGCCCGCACCTCGGCGTCGGTCAGACGCCGGTACTTGGCGGTATCCGGGTCATCGGGGTGCAGGAACTCGTGCTTGCGGTGCAGGAGCGGCCGGTTGTCGCGATTGCCGTAGGAGTGGTGCGAGGTTTCGAGTGTCCCGAGATCGACCTGGTAGGACGTGAGCAGCCGCGGGTGCGGGTCGCTGTCGAACTCGGGGTAGTCCAGCCAGCTCACCGTCCGGCCACGGTGGAACAGCTTGGCGAGAGTCCACGCCTGCGGCCTGCCGGCGGCGATCGACGCGCAGTGCTCGTACAGCCGCAGCACGGTGGGCATCCGCTCCATGGCGCGTCGGTGGACGTATAGCGCGGTGGGGGTGAGCTTGCCCACGGAGGAGGCGTTCATCGCCCCTCGGATGTACGTGTCGTCCCGCAGTTTGAGCAGTAGTCGGTCGGCGCGCTGGCACGCCTCCTTGTACGAGGAGAAGAACGCCCGGATGTCGAGTTGCACCGTCAGTGGGAGGCTGGTGAACGGGCCCCTGCCGTTGAACAGTTCGACGGCGAGGAACAGTAGGGTGTTGAGGGTGCTGCGCTTGGCGCTGTCCTCGACCTTGGTGGGGTCAGCGGATGCGCGCACAAGGCGGTGGATTTCTGCGGGGCGCAGGTGTCCTAGCAGCTGGGCCGTGGTCAGGGGCATCTCTTCCAGTCGCGGTGGCCGGCCGCGGCGCTCCACGTGGTCGATGAGCGCGGTGATCGCGGAGGTGGTGTCGCTTGAGGCCAGCCACTGGTCGTCGGCGATGATGCGGCGAGCGAGGTAGCTCAGCCGGGCGGTGTCGTTCTTGAAGGTGTAGACGATCCCAGGCGAGGCGGATACTGCCCGGACTCCGGTGACCTCCTCCACGTAGGCCCGCAGCTCGCTGGCGCCGTAAAGGTGCTGGAACGTCTTGCGCCGAGTCAGTAGGCCATCACCGAACTGTTCACCGTTAACCTTCGACTTTTCCCAGGTCAGGCGAGCGGAGACGACCAGGACTGTACCCGCCAACTCCCAGGCATGCTGGAGGGTTCGTCGTCGCTCAGCCGGGTCCTCGATGACGTTCAGGACGTAGGTCAGGAGCACGACAGGGGCCGGCTCCAGCCGTACGTTCGGCTGATAGAAGGGATCCCAGCCAACTGCTGCGCAGCCCATGCGCTGTAGAGCGCGCACGTCCTCTCCGCGCCCGCACCCGTAGTCCAGCACGGAATACTCTGGACGGATCTGCTCGTCGAGGACCGCTTGTCGAGCTGGAACCGAGAGCCCACTCCGGCTGATCGCGGTCAACCGACGATCGCTGCTCCAGCCTTCCTGAACCATGTGATCATGCCCTCGCGTAACCGGAATCCGACGCTACCGGCCACAGTGTCGCCGATTCCCGACGCCCCTGGGCTTGTTCAGCTCTCCGTACCACCGCGAGGGTGATGATTTCGCCCGCGACCTTGCCTCGGCGGACGTATCCCGGCCGGCGAAGATCGCCCGACGCTGATCACCTGCTCGAGGACGCAGGACGACGAAGCCCGTGGTGTCGTTGCTGCGCTTGACCACCGTCAGCGCGATCCGCAGGGCGTCGCGAGCGAGGTCGACCAGACGTCCGGTGTAGCTCCCGTCGGCCCACACCAGCGCGATGCGCCAGTGCCGATGGGTCCGAATCCTGTCGTCGGGGCAAGTGCGGGTCGAAGGTCCATCTACTCACCGAACGCACCGGTCTGCCCCTGCCGATCGCGATCCTACCGTGAGGGGATCTGCCGTTGAGCTGTCCCCTAGGTGATGTGAGTTCCACCTCTGACGGTCGGTGGCGGGCTCTACAGTGTCAACACCTGCTCATGCCGAAGTCGAACCGAACGGCGACGACGGCCAAAGGGCGAGCGGGTCACAACTGAGTGGGTCCGGCACATAGCAGTCGGGCACCTGGGAGGGGCATCATGCTCCAGATCGACGATGTGCGCATCGAGACGATGTGCCGTCTCTACATGAAGAACAAGGCGAGGGCGTGGGACAGCGAGTACCTCGACGTTCTCGACACAGCTTTGAACCTCGCACTTGGCCACAGGCGTGTGGCCGAACATCCCGACCTTCTGTGCCGGAACGTCATCCATGACGCGCGTCGTACGATCCGCCGCTCAGAGGCGAATGCCCGCCGGATGGCTGCTTGCCGGCCGTTGGCCGACGCTGCTCGCCGCCGCGTATCCACTACTGCAGCTGACGGTTCGCTCATCGTCGAGATGTTCACGCACGACACCCCCGAGGCACGTGCTCTCGCAACCGAAACCGTCCAGGAGCTGACCACCTTCGCTGCGACGCTTGGTCCTCATGGCCTTGGCTGTCTCCAGGGCATGCTTGACATGGCGACCGTCCCTGACTCCGCCAGGCAGACTGGCGTCTCTGTACCCACGGTTGAGCGAGCCCGACGCGCCATCCGTATCCACGCCCGGGCTCTGATCAGCGGCACCGCATGATGACGTTCACCAATGTTCACGTCCGTGTGACTAAACCGTACGAAGGCACCTCTCATGTCGCTCTCCGGTTCACACGGAGCATCGTGAACATGCAGATCCCGACTGGGACCATCGGGGCTTATCTACTGATGGAGCACGAGCAGGAGGGCGACCGCCCACTCTATGTGGGACGGTCTGACACCTGTCTCCGCCGGAGGTTATCCCGTCATCCACTCCGCGGGCGTGCAACCCACTTCGTCGTGGCCCCGGCGCGCAACTCCCACCAGGCCTATGCGATCGAGTCCTACTGGTACCACCACTACCGATCCGCAGGCCGCGCCATCCAGAACCAGATACACCCCGCCAGCCCCGCCGGAACGGGCCGCTGCTGCCCCTTCTGCCCTGAAACGGCCATCGAACGCGCCTTAAGTCGGGCTCTGCCTCGGCCACGCCTTTCTGACACCAGGAGCAAATCATGAACGCCGCCAACATGGATATCATCCCGGTTGTCCTCTCCGGACAGGCCCTTCTCAGCCTTCGTGAGTCCGGCCACAACTTCCCGTCCGCTGTCGGAGAAGTGATCGACAACAGCATCGAAGCCCGCGCGAACCAAATCCAGATCATCACCGAAGAAGCGATGAGCGGCCGCAAGAAGACCCTCACACAGGTCTCCTTCATCGATGACGGTGAGGGCATGGACGACGAGACGCTCCAGCACTATCTGCAACTTGGCTTCTCCAAGAGGTTCATGTCCGAGAAGACCATCGGAAAGTTCGGTGTCGGTGCGAAGCTCGCAGGCCTCAGCGTCGGCACGCGCATCGACGCTTGGTCCCGTGTCCAGGGCAGCGAACAGATCAGGCACGTATTCTTCGACCTCGACGAGGGCATCGAGGCCGAGAAGCGCGGCGACAAGGTCGGGATCTACCCCCCCGATGACGAGCCTCTTCCCTCCCACCTTGAGGTCTACTTCCCGGAAGGCTCGGGCACCATGGTGACGTGGTCGAAGATCGACCGGGTCTCCGATGGTCATGGCCGGAGCACTGCAGACCACATTCGTAACGAAATGAACAAGGAACTGGCTCGGATCTTCCGGGAGTTCCTGGGCGGCGGCATTCGAATCACCGTCGACCACACGGACCTGAGGCCCCACGACCCAACCTTCCTTCGGAAGGGCACCTGGGCAGACCAGGTAGTCACCGAGGAACTGGCCCGCACCAGAGGCGAATCGCGCGCTGAGGCCCGGCACTTCCACGGTCAGGTCTTCTTCAATGAAGAGGTCAAGGTGCAGGGCACCAATCACAAGATCCGCGTCGTGATCGCTCTGGCACCGCCCGAGATCCTGCGCTTCAAGGGGGCCGGCGGAGACGCTTTCGCCAAGCGGCTGCAGATCCCGGAAAACGAGGGTGCTATCAGCTTCATGCGACTCGAGCGCGAGATCAGCTACACCCCCGTAGCGAGGCTCTTCCCCTCCGGGATTCAAACCAAGGACCGATACATCGGCTTCGAGGTCTACTTCACCCCGGAGCTCGACCGCATGATGGGCGTTCGCAACGTGAAGCGCGGGGCGGTCCCCTCTGATGAGCTCCGGAGGACTCTGCGGAGCATCGCGGAGAGCATCATCCCGAAGGCTCGTGACGAGATCGACCGCGTGTGGGGCGAGGTCAACCGCGATGACGCCGTGAAGTCCGGCGAGCACACCCCCATCACGAAGGCCCTCAAGGACGCGGACCGCACCATGCCGAAGGCCCGGGTCAAGCAGATCCCCACGCCGGCCCAGCAGGAGAGGGAGTACGACAACCTAGCGAAGGACGCTGGCCGCAACACGACGGAGGAGGAGAAGGCCGCCTACGTACAGGAGATCAAGGACCTTCCGTTCGTCATCGAGACGGTGGACGTACCCGGAGATGATCTCTTCCAGCTCACTCATCTCAAGGACCAGACGATCATCCGACTGAACCAGCGCCACTTCTTCTACCAGGAGATGTACGAGCCTCTGCAGCTGCTGTCGAAGGAGAACGGTACAGGCACCGGCCCCAATGTGTCCGCAACAGCTCGCCGTGCGATCGAAGCCATCACCCTGCTCCTGGTGGCGTACGCGAAGGCCGAGTCCATGCACGAGACACCGGTCGACCAATACAAGGAGCTGCGGAAGTGGTGGGGCAGCTTCACCGAGCAGTACCTGACGAAGATCAAGGACGTCCTCTGAAGTCAACGCCGTTGCGTTTGGCTGGATGGTGGCTCGTCAAGCCGCTGATCAGCGAGAACGGGACCCCTGATAGATCAACTCGTGTCGAGCAAGAAGATCGTCGGGGGTCCCGTTGCAGGAGAAGTCTGTCATCACGCGTGAGGTCTCCGCGGCCGGGGGCGTGTTCGCGCCGGGACATCTGGGCGAGCTGACCCAGGTCGTGGACTTCGAGCTGGTCGACGCGGCGCTGGAGGAGACCGGGGCGCGGGAGAGGCGCCTGCGGCTGCTGCGGTCACGGGTGGTGTTGTCTTTCGTCCTTGCCCTGGCTCTGTTCGAGGACTGCTCCTACTTGGCAGTGTGGGGCAAGCTCACCGCGGCCCTGGACACGCTCGCCCCGGTCCACTCGGCCGCGTCCTCGCTCGCGCGGGCCAGGCGCCGAGTCGGAACCGCTCCATTGCGATGGCTCTTCGAGATCCGGGCCGGGCCGGTCGCCGGCCGCGGCCAGGCAGGCTCCTTCTATCAGGGCCTGCGCACGGTGGCGCTGGACGGCACGTATCTGCACGCACCCGACGAGGCGCAGGTCACCTGGCGCTACCCGAAACGGGTCGGTCAGGTGCTGGAGTTCGGCTACCCCCTGCTGCGGCTGGTCGCGGTGGTCGAGTGCGGCACCCGG
Source organism: Kitasatospora sp. NPDC050543 (assembly GCF_044457565.1). NCBI lineage: Bacteria > Bacillati > Actinomycetota > Actinomycetes > Kitasatosporales > Streptomycetaceae > Kitasatospora > Kitasatospora sp. NPDC050543. The sequence continues at coordinate 36,745 of NZ_JBITGZ010000035.1, forward strand.
GCCCTGCTCGCAGCCGGCTTCGGCCCCGAACCCGAAGGTCAACTACCCTACGCCCGGCGCCTGCTGGGCTGCCTGGACGCCTCGATGCTGCTGCTCGCGGACGCGAACTTCGACGCCATCGACTTCCTGCACGACCTCGCCGACACCGGGGCCTAGTTCCTGGTGCGCTCCGGCGCCCGTCGCCGCCCGGTCATCCAGCAGCGCCTGCCCGACGGTTCCGATCTGGCGCTAAGGGTCAAGGGGTCGCAGGTTCAAATCCTGTCGTCCCGACTGTAAAGTCGCAGGTCAGAGGCCGTGGCGAGCGCGGACGCCGAGCTCGCAGCCGGCGCGATCTTCTACTCCATCGACATCCTGCTGGATGAGCTCTTCGAGGACGTCGAAACCCTCGCCGACGCGCCCAACGCCGCCCAATGCGATGGCGTCCTGCTCCAACTCGAAGGGCTACCACCCCAGTTCGCACACCTCCAAACGCCGCTCTTCGCCCGCAAGCTGCTGGTCACCGCCGTGGACCTGACCGGCCGTCTGTGCCGACCGGGATTCTCGCAACTCAGCAGCGTCGCGGAAGAACTGCTGCTCCGGCTTCTCCTGGAGACCACCGAGGCGACCCTCGACATCCACGACCTGCTGAACGACGGAGTCCAGGAAGCGCTGGGCTCCTTCCGTGAGAACGTGTACGAGTACCTGGACCACGAATGGCTCTACGACCCTGCCATGGATGGGATCGACCAGGCCCCCGCCGCCGCGCTCCTCGGGGTAGCTCCGATGAGCGTGGACGACTGGTTCGCACCCTTCAACGCCAGCCGTCCGGTCCACCCTTACGCTGCTGGATCCGCCACCGATGAGGAGACTGGCGAGGAGTAGGAGGCGGGCCAGCGTTGTCGGGCTGGTGGGCCGCGTGGTGGGTGCTGCGGAGGGCCGCCCTCGACGCGCAAAACCACTGGTGGCGGGCGTGCCAAGAGCAGGGCCCTGCGGGCACATGGTCAGAGCTGGAGGCACCGATCCTGGCCTGCGCGCCCGCGTCGCTGGCCTCGAAGCCCGCTCGCCGGACGACCACGTGGCTTCGACGGGCTGAGCCGGGGAACACCCTGCTGTAGGCCACTTCAGCTGACGACAGTCCAGCCCCAGGGGCGGGGTCCGTGGCGGCCTTGGAGGCAGGCGAGTCGGTAGTGGGCCTGGTCGCGGTGGCGGATCGGGTCGGCGGCGGCGTGCTGGAGGGCGAAGCAGGTGACGCGGAGCTCGCGGATGTCGCGGAGAACGGGGTAACCAGCCCAGGCTGTCACGTCTGCGCCGTAGGCCGCACAGAATGCCGCGTACTCCTCGGTGGAGATGGAGCCGAAGCTGGTGTGGCCGACGGCCGTGACAGCCAGGTCCCACTCGGGCGGGCCGACGGAGGTGCGCTCGAAGTCCAGGAGGTAGGCGGTGGTGGGGGTGACGGCGGTGTTGCCACGCCAGGCGTCGCCGTGGATGACACTGGTCGGCTGGCCGGGTGGGAGGTTGGACCAGGCGGCCTGGAGTTCTCCGAGGCGGTGGCGGAGCCACTCCCGCTGCTTGTCGTCGAGGGTGGTGGCGCCGTCGATGCGGTGGGTGAGGCGGACGAAGGGGTCGAGGCGTCCGAGCGGGAAGTCCGGGACGGGCAGCTCGTGGAGCTGGCGAAGGAGCGGGGCGAGGTCGGCTGCTGCGCCAGGGCGGTGGGGCGGGAGCTCGTGCCAGAAGGTGACGGGGTGGCCGTCGGCGTCGAGGGGCTCGGATATCTGGTCGAATGGGCGCACGGCGGGGATGCCGCAGGTGTGCAGCCAGCGGGCGACTGCGAGTTCCCGTACGGCGGCGGTCCGCTGGCCGGGGCGGGCGATGCGGGCGACGATCCCGTTGGGGAGCTTCCAGAGGGCATTCTCGCCGATGCGTATCGGTTCGGCCTGGTCCGCTGACAGGCCTGCTGCGGTGCAGGCCTTGAGCAGCAGAGCGTGGGAGGCATCGACGTTGGTCACAGGGCAACCGTAGAGGTGATCTGCTCGCGCAGGGCGCGGATGTCCGGAGCCGTGCGGTGGCGGTGGGCGAGACGGCCGAGGTCGGCCAGTTCGTGATTGGCGCGGAGGGAGCGGAGCTGGCTGACCTCGGCAAGGGCGACGCGGCCTTCGACGGCCGCCTGCGCCGGGTCACCGGTGGCCATCCGCAGGGAGGCCAGTTTGGTGCGGGAGAAGGTGCGGGACCTGGCGAAGCTCTCGGTGTGGCCGTCGACAGCAGTCTGCAGTCGGTGGAGTGCCTCGCGCGGACTGTGGCCAGCGAGGGCGAGATCGAACAGGGCGTGGCCGGAGTCGCCGTGGTGCTGGGCATTGTCGTAATAGGCCATCCACGGACCTTCGTTCACGGAGACGATATTGGCGAACGCGTCGTCGGACGTCCCGATCGCGGCAAGGGTCTGCTGGGTGCGGCCCATCTTGGCCAGGGCCCGGGCCCGGGCGTTGTGCAGCATGGACTGTTCGGCGGGGGAGAGGCGGTCCGCGCGCGCGAGTCCCAGCTCGGCGAGGGTCAGACCTGAGTCCGGATCACCGCGCCAGATGGCCTGCCGGGAGCGCAGGTTGTAGGAGATCGCTCGCAGCGCCCAGTTGTCCACTTCCTCCGCGCAAGCAGTGGCGAAGGCATAGAGGTGCTGGGCATCTTCGTGGGCGAAGGCGTCGAAGGCCGAGGCGCCGACGACGGTGGCGAGCCTGCCGACGGCGGTGAACAGATCGGGCCTGAGCGGCGCCGGGCAGGGAATGTTGAGCAGGCCTGCCGCCCAGCGCAGCTGGGCGAACGCGGTGTCGCGAACGACACCGCCTCCGCCGTAGAGGTTGTCCCAGCTGCGCAGGGTGGTCGCGGCGGTGCGGATCTGCTCGATGTCCCCGGGGCGGACCGCTGATGGGGCGGCGGTGGCCGGGGTAGCGCTTATCAGCTGGAGCAGAGGGCCGACGGCCAGGGCGGCAGTACTCGTCGCGGCAAGGAAGTTACGTCGTTCCATGGGACTCGGCTCGTTCCATTCGGGGGCGGACCGTAGCCCCTCCAGGGTGCCTGCCGTCCATGGCTTCGCGGGAGCAGCGACGGCCTTGCTGGGGGAGTTGTCCATTTCCCGGGAGCGGTTGTCCATTTCGGCGTTCGCTAACGCGAGGCAGCGGCTGAGGACGCCGCCGGTGTCCAACGCGGCATCCAGTGCGGCTGCATGGGTGGGGCGGCAAGGACGTTCGGCCTTCTCCATCTTGCTGACCAGGTCACCGCTGATGTGGACGAGCGCGCCGAGCTGATTTTGGGTCAGACCGCGGAGCGAGCGCCAGTGCCGGATCTCAGCCCCGAGCCAGTGCGCGGCTGAGCGCGAAGGCTCGAGCGGCCGTGGTGGCCTGGGCATGTGGTCCCCCCGAATCGTCTGTAGTGGACAGCGGCCGCTGTCCTTTTGCCGGACTGGGCACGGTGTCTGCGCCCGGGCTGAATTGTTCCCGGGCGCTCTCGCTCCACTACATACCGCAACTTCCGCGGGACGGAGAGGGTTTCCGCGATTTGCGCGGGATCGAACGATGTCGGTGGCGACCGCTCAGATCCGAACCGCTTGGGAGGAGGTACCACCGTGCGAGACCGAAGAAGCCCTTGCGGCACTGGCGTGGCGATGATCTCGATCACAACTTGGGGGATTGGCGAAGGGAGCTGGGGCCAGCCCTTGCGGGTCTGTCTACGGATCGTGGCCCGGTGAGGTTTCGACGCGGATACCACGCGGCCACGATCGATGACGAACCGTCGGCTTCTGCCGCGGCCAGTGCCAGCAGGCAGCGTGCGGCGAGTCCGGCAGGAGGGAGGTGCACCTTGTCAGATCGAGAGACCACGTTCGGTGTAGGCCAGGTGATGATGTTGACCTCGCTGAGCGACTGTCGGGTATCGGTCCCGGTGCTGAGTTGCCACCTGGCCGCAAGGCCGGCTGCCGTCGGTATGGCACGAGGTCGGGTTCGGGCGCACTTCACGGACCACCTGCATCGAGACGCGCTGGCGGATGCGGAGCTCATCGTCACCGAGTTGGTGAGCAACGCGGCCGGCGCGTCACAGGAGGCCGACGACATCCAGCTGAGCGTGCGCCTGACGGGTGCAGAGCTTCTCATCAAGGTCTTCGACCACGCCACGGAGACGCCCCGTCGTCGGCAAGGAAGCCAGTCCGACGAGGACGGGCGCGGGCTGCTCCTGGTGGAGAAATTCGCTCGGCTGTGGGGGTGGGCACCCATTGCCGACAGAACGGTCGTCTGGGCCGTGTTGCCGGTCGAATTGCCGCACAGCCCGGCCGACCCGGGCTGAGTCTCGCCCCCTCGCTAGAAAACTCAGCATCCCGCCGCGACCACGCACTGACGGACGCGCGGGAGGCCGATCCCCCCATGCCATCGCAAGGGAGAACGATGTCAGACCAGCACAGCTCCCCGTGGACACCGGAGATGGCCAGCACACACCGTCTCCCAGAAGGCCGTGCGTCGCGCCGATTCACCGTCACGTCTGAGGAAATCCGCAGGCACAGACCTGCTGCACCGGCGGGCGTGGTGGAAGTCATCGACCTGTCGCCCAAGACACGCTCGGCACTGGGACGGTTATCCGACCGCATCACTGCGGACCCGTACCGGTCGGGCATGGCGTTCGTTGAGGAGGCGCGGGCGGCCACCCCTCACTTGCCGAGCGAGCTTGTCCGTTCGCTTGCCCGGGCGGGCGCGCATGAGGGAACCCCAGTCCTGCTCGTGCGCGGCCTACCCGTCCCGTCCGGGCTGCCGCCGACTCCGAACGTGAAGTTCGACCACCAGCGAGAGATCGGCCGTCTGGGGACGGAAGCACTCCTGGCGTTGCTGGGCTCCTGTGTGGGAGAGATCTTCACCTATCGCGAGTGGGACAGCGGCCACATGGTGCAGAACCGCTATCCGATCGCGTCTCACCGAACCATTCAGTCCGCAACAGGATCCACCGAGCTGGTGCTGCACACCGAGGCGGCCTTTGCCGCACTCTCACCAGACCATCTCGTCCTGCTGGGACTGCGGGCGGATCCCGACTCGTCAGTCCAGACCATCGTCGCGGACATCGGTACGGCGCTGGAGAGCATCTCCGCCTCGAGCCGTCGGCAGTTGGCCGCGCCTATGTTCGCGTTTCCTAGTGACCACGGCTCGCACATGGCCGGGGGACGGCGAATGACGGAGCCTCACCCGATTCTCCGGCAGACGACCGAAGGACTCCGCCTGGACTACCAGCACAGCATCACACCGCTGTCGCCTGACGGCGCCGTGGCGCTCGCCGAGCTGAACGCGGCATTCACTGCCGCTGCCGAAGAGGTCACGCTGCGGTCCGGGGAAGCGCTGGTCATCGACAACCGGCGCGCCGTACACGGCCGTACCGCTCTCCAGCCAAGTTTCGACGGCACCGACCGGTGGATCCAGCGGGTACTCCTGCGCCGCACGCTGCCGGCGGACGGACGGGTCGTTTTCGACTCCCGCTTCGACCAGTACCCGAGTGAGTTCCGCAGCACCCTCGCACGCCCCAAGTGACCCCAACTCAGCGACCTCCAGGGAGGACCCACGCCATGTGGCGAGATCACCAAGTTGTCGACACCGACGGGCACATCATGGAGCCGCTCTGGCTCTGGTCCGACTACCTGGACCCGGCTTACCGCAAGAACGGGCTGCAGGTGCTCCGCGACCCGGCAGATGGCGACAAGCTGCTCATCAACGGCCGACCGTCTCAAATGATCCGCCGCCTCGGCGGGATCGTCCCGGTCCCGGGACAGGCCGTCGTGGACTGGAACACCCTGCCGGCCGACGGCAGCTTCGCCTCCTACCGTGACTCGTGCACATCGGCTTCCTGGAACGCGGAGCACCGGGTCGCCTGGCTGGACGAGACGGGCATCGGATCTACCCTGCTGTTCCCCTCTCTCGGCCTGATCTGGCCGAGAGAGGCCGGACCGGACAGCCCCTACACCATCGCGCACTTCGACGCCTACAACCGCTGGCTGCTCGATATGACCGCCGACACCAGCGGACGCCTGCTTCCAGTCGCCCAACTCGCCTTCACGGACGGCCTGGTGAAGCGAGTCGTCAGCCTTGCCGAACAGGGCTTCCGCCACGTCATGCTGCCGACCGGCATCGGTACAAGTCTGCGAACCGCAGACAGCTTCTTCGCCACCACTCAGGACCTCGGCCTGACCGTCCACCTTCACAAGGTAGCCATCCCCCACTTCCTGGGCACCGAGCAGCCCACCAGCCTGCGGAACCCCCGTCTGGGCCGATTCTTCAACCACGTCCACGAGACCCTGCCCGGACAGCTCTTCCTCACCGCTCTCCTCGACTCCCGCGTCCTGGACCGCTTCCCCCACCTGCGCTTCGCCTTCCATGAGTGCAACGCCGGCTGGCTCCCGGCCTGGATCGAACGCGCCCACGAGTCGTGGGAGACCCTGCACGGCACTGGCCAGCAACTCCCCGACCAGCCACCCAAGCACTACCTGCAGGACCGAGACACTCTCTTCTTCTCCGTCGGCCTCGGCGAGGACCTGGCAGCGATGCCCGACTGGCTCCACCGCCGGATCATGCTGGCCACCGACTACCCCCACCCCGGCACCCCGACCGATCCGGCCTCGGCCTGGGCCCCCGCACTGGAAGCACTGCCGCATGACGCCGCTGCGGGACTGCTCAGCGCCAACGCAGGCCGCATGATGCCCGCCGCCACCGCCAAGCTGGAGGTCCGCCATGACCGCACGAACTGACCGGGACGCCCGCTTCGCCCTGCACCTGAAGGGCCTGGACAAGGTTCCCCTGGAAGAGGCCTTCCGCCTCGGTGCGCTGCGTGACGGCGTCCAACTCACCACCACCGCGCTGCGTTTGCCGGTGCTGGGGCAGGTCATTCCGCGCATCGAGATCGAGATCAGCGGGCCGGACTACCGCAAGAAGGTCACCGTCCGCGTCAACCAGAGCTCCCCCTTCATGTTCGACGCTGGCCAGCTCACTGCCACCATCAACGGCCAGGCCCGCTCGGTAGCGTGCGCCCAGTTCGTCGACGACGATCGAGCGCCCACCGGCATGTACAACTTCGGGCTGCTGCGCGAGAACGGGCTGCGGAGCTTCGTCTTCGACTACCACACCTACTGCGCCTACTCCTGCGACTTCTGCTTCAAGGAGTCGGAGTGGGAGGTCCTCGCGGTCGAGCAGGTCCCGGCCGCGAGCTACAAGGCGAACTTCGAACAGTGCCTCACCCATGTCCAGGAGCACGCCGAGGATTTCCGGACCAAATACGACATCGTGTGGCTGTGCACCGGCAGCATCACCAACGAGCAGCTCGAGCTGGACCGCCACCGCCGCATCGCGCGAGCGCTCCGGGAAGCCGGCTACGACCAGGGAATCTACGTTTCCCAGGTCATCCCGCCGACGCTGCGTCAGGATGCGGTGCGACGGCACGATTACCTCAAGGCGCTCCACGAAGCGGGCGTGAGCCGCTTCAACAGCGGCGTCGAGATCGTCAACAACACCTACCGGCAAAAGTACGTCCACGGCTACAAGGGCACGCTGACCTTTGAGGACTATGTCAGCGTCTTCTCCGACGCGGTAGAGATCTTCGGGCACCAGCAGGTCGGCAGCTGCCTGCTGGCCGGCATCGAGCCCGCCGAGGACACCCTGCGCGGACTCGAGACCATCGCGGCGCTCGGCGTCGTACCGTCTCCGACGGTGTTGACCCCCTTCGTCGTCAAGCAGCAGGACATCCCGTTCCACTATGACCTCGACGGCCTGATCGACGTTCACCTGGGCTTCAACGAGATCACCAGGCGCTACGACCTCCCAGTGTTCTCCGGCGTCTTCAGCCTGGCCTGAGCCCGCGCCCGCGGGGAGCGCCCGATCGCGGCGCCGGCCTGTCCTGACCGCCTCCCTTTGGCGCCTGGCAGTTCTCGCCGGGTGCAGGCCGTCGCCGAGACCGACCACCGCTCAGCGCCGCAGTCACCGGATCGGGCGATAACGGCGAGCCCTGATCCCAGACGTCCGCTACGCTGGGGCTCCCCCCGGGTGGCCGTCTACCACCCGCCGAAACCGCGCGACCAACGCGCCTGCAACCAGGGAGTTGCCTCTTATGGCTCGTACATTGATCCGCGACCTCAGCTCGCATCTGGACGAGACCGTCACCGTCTACGGCTGGATCAACACTCTCCGCCTCCAGCGCCGGATGCAGTTCGTCCTGGTCCGTGACCACACCGGCATGGTGCAGGTCACCCACCCGCGCGGTGGCGAGGAGGACTGGATTGAAGCAGCCTTCGAAGAGGTGACCCTCGAATCCGCCGTGAAGATCACCGGAAAGGTCGTCGCGAACCCGGTCGTCAAACTCGGCGGCCTGGAGATCCTGCCCGAGAGCGTGGAGATCGTCGCCCAGGCGGAGACCGGCCTTCCGATCGACGAGCACACCGGACTCGACCAGCGCCTCGACTGGCGGTTCCTCGACCTGCGTCGCCCCTCCCAGCACCTGGTCTTCGACGTCCAGACCACCATCGAACAGGCGATGCGTCAGATCGCCGACGACGAGGGCTTCACAGAGCTGCACACCCCCAAGCTGATGGGGACCGCTTCCGAATCCGGTGCCGAGGTCTTCAAGGTCGGCTACTTCGACCGCACCGCATACCTGGCGCAGTCACCGCAGTTCTACAAGCAGATGGCCATCGCCGGCGGAATCGACCGGGTCTTCGAGATCGGCCCCGTCTTCCGAGCCGAGCCATCGTTCACCTCCCGCCACGCAACCGAGTTCACCGGCGTCGACGTCGAGATCGCCTGGATCGACAGCGTCGAGGACGTGATGGCCTTCGAGGAACGTATGCTCCAGCGGGTCCTGGCCACCGTCCGTGCCGAGCGCGGCGAGCAGATCGCCGAACTGTTCGGCGTCGACGTCACCGTCCCTACCCTGCCGTTCCCCCGAGTCACCATGGCCGAGGCTCTCACGAAGCTCCGCGCCACCGGGTGGGACCCGGCCGGGGAAGCGGTCGACCTCGACCCGGAGGGCGAGCGCACGCTGTCGGCGCTCATCGCCGAGGAGTACGGCCACGAGTTCGTGTTCATCACCGACTTCCCGGCCGAGGTCCGTCCGTTCTACCACCATCGCCGCGCCGACAGCGCAGACACGACATCCAGCTTCGACCTCCTCTGGAAGGGCGTGGAAATCACCACCGGCGCCCAGCGCGAGCACCGCTACGACGTGCTGAGCGCGCAGGCCCTGGAGAAGGGCATGGAGCTCGCGCCACTGGCTCAGTACCTTGACTGTTTCCGCTACGGCACCCCGCCGCACGGCGGCTTCGGACTGGGCCTGAGCCGGGTGATCATGCTCCTGCTCGGCCTGCCTTCGATCCGTGAGGCGACGTTCCTCTTCCGCGGCCCGAACCGGCTGGAACCGTGACGTCGTCTGCTGTTGAGGTCAGCTCAGAAGCCGCGTCGAGGTGGCGGCATCAGGCGGACGACCTGGAACGTTGCGTAGCGGCCGTGACGGCTGGGGGATCTCAACGGCCGTGTTCGGCGCGGGCGACGTCGTCGGCCACACCTACGCCAGGCCGTCACCGCCGCCGGCTCCGGCTGCTCAGCGGCCCTGGACGCTGAGCGCTATCTGCCCGCCCCTGCGGACCTGGCCACGGGCGACCTCAAGGACCCAGCCGATCTGCAGCCCGCCCAGTAGCAGCAGCCCGCACGGCACCTGTCAGTTCACGGGGCCCGGACGGCCACCCGCCGCCGGGCCCCGCCCTCTCTCACGGAGCCCCCGGGGCCCGATGCAATCACCTCTAGATTGCAATCGGTCCAAATGGAGCCTCCGGCTGGTTTCATATGGCACCTGATAGGTGTCTCTGGGCGCATTCCGTAGGTTCCTAGAGAGGTCCCTCCGGAAGGTCGCCTGGCAGGTCAGCGCCCGCTACGCTGGGGACAGGCGAGGGACCACACACGGCGAACCGCTGTACGCGGACTTCTTTCCATCGCACGGACGCCGCGCTCCGTTCAGCGCCTGACGTGCAGAAAGCTGGATGGTCGCGCGACTGGGGGTCAAGGGGTCGCAGGTTCAAATCCTGTCGTCCCGACAGTGATGTCGGAGCCCCGCTGACTGGACGAAAGTCCAGGCCAGCGGGGCTTTTGCCGTTCCCGACCCAAGGTCAGCGGACGAGCCGCAGGTGACGGCCGTCAGGCTGCTGCGGGACCAGTTCGGGACCAGGGGCCAGGCGCGGACCGCTCAGGTGGGCACTCAACGCCTCCCCCGCCAGCTCGATCGAACGTCGGTCCGGATGCAGGTACCGCTGAGTCGTCGTCAGCGAACCGTGTCCGGCGATGATCCGGAGCACGTGCACCGGGACACCGGCATCCGCCATCCACGTCAGGCCGGTGTGCCGCAGGTCGTGGCGGCGCAGGTGCTCGTACCCGAGCTTCACCACCACCTCGTCCCAGTGGGTGGCGTCCCGCAGGACGGCCGTGCTGATCCGGCCGCCCCGGGGCCCGGTGAAGAGCCTGGCCATCGGGTCCGACTCGATCACGTCGAGGCGGCGCGCGACTAGCTCCCGGATCTCCGGGATCAGCGGCACGGTGCGCCGCCGCTTTCCCTTGGTGCCCTTGTCCACCAGTCCCCCGGGTGCCGCGGTGGTCTGCCGGCACAGGTTCCAGGTCCAGCTCTCGCGGTCGATGTCCTTGCGCCGGACACCCGAGACTTCGCCGATCCGGGCCGCCGTGAAGGCCGCGAAGCGCACCACCTCTCCCCAGCCGCCGTACTGGCCGTGCGAGCGCAGTACCAGGGCGTTCGCCAGGGAGTCCAACGTCTCCCAGTCCGGCAGGGCGAGGGCTCGCGGGTCGTCCAGCTCGTCCTCTGCCCGCTGGTACTCCCGCTGCCACCCGGTCACCTTGGCGGGGTTGACGTCGATCAGCCCGTCGCGCAATGCCTGTTCCATGACCCGAACCAGCATGGCGAGGGTGTTGTTCACCGTCGAGCGGCCGTGCTCATCCGCGATCCAGCCGTACACGGCTCGGTCAATCACTCCGTTCGTGACCGTCCGCACCGGCAGGTGCCCGATCGTCGGAACGATCCGCAGCCGCCAGCCGGCCAGGTACGGATCCAGGGTGTTCAACTCCAGCCCCCGGAGGGTCAGTTCCATCACCGACTCCCCGTACTCGGCGAGCGCCATCGTCGCCGCGGCGGGAGGCCCTCACCGCCTTCGCCGACGACGTCGACCACCACCTCCACCGCAGCCCCTGTCGCCGTCCGGTTATCCTGCCCGCGCCACCCACCGCCCGGATCAGAGAAATGGCGATGACCCCCGCACGGGCCCTGCTGCGGGTCGACCGCATCGCCTGCGCCGGCCACGGCCAGTGCGCCGAGCTGCTGCCCGAACTCATCAGCCTCGACGAATGGGGCTACCCCGTCCTCCACGACACCGCCGTCCCACCCGACTGCACGCGCACGCCCGGCGCGCCGTCCGCGCCTGCCCCCGACTCGCACTCCACACCGGCAGAGCCCAGACCTGACCGCCTTGCCACGTGCCGCCTCGGGCACCCTCCGAGGCTGGACAGCCGGGTGCGCCCACCCGCCGGCACGCCGAGAATGACCTTTGACGATCCGACGGGAGCGTTTGACTGACGACCTTCTTCGACATGCTCAACCCGCACCAGGAGAGCCACAGCGCGGGCCGGGCCGGTTGGCTGCGCGCCGCCGTCCTCGGCGCCAACGACGGGCTGGTGTCTATCGCGAGCCTGATGGTGGGCATCGCGGCCAGCGGCGCGAGCACCTCGACGGTGGTCACCGGTGCCCTCGCGGGGCTGTCGGCGGGCGCGTTGTCGATGGCAGCCGGCGAGTACGTGTCCGTCAGCTCGCAGGTCGACGTCGAGACCGCCGACCGGGCCAGGGAGCAGCGCGAACTCGCCGAGAACCCGGCGGCCGAGCTCGCCGAACTCACCGCCATCTACCAGGCGCGCGGTGTCCCCGGCGACCTCGCGCGGCAGGTCGCGGTCGCCCTCCACGAGGCCGATCCGCTCCAGGCCCACCTGCGTGACGAACTCGGCCAGAGCGAGCACAGCGCCGCCAAGCCGCTGCAGGCCGCCCTGGCCTCGGCCACGAGCTTCCTGATCGGGGGACTCGCCCCCTTCCTCGGACTGCTGGCCGGCACCACCACCGCCCGGCTGTGGCTGATCGTCGCCGTCACACTCCTCGGCCTCGCTGGCGCGGGCGTCCTGGCGGCCCGCGCTGCCGGCACCGGCGTCCTGCGGCCGACCGTGCGGGTCGTTCTCGGCGGAGGGCTGGCCATGGCCATTACCGCCGCGGTCGGGCAGATCGCCGACGTCTCCGGCGTCTGACCGGAGCAGCGGACGCCCACGCAGCTGCACACTGGTCGGCGCGGACGGCGTCGCACGTCAGCTAGATGTGCCCGGTCCTGCGGGCACCAGCCCCGGCCCGACTGCCACCGGTCGACCACCACGACCGCGCAACCGCTCACGCCCTGGGGCCGCTCACCCCGGGCCGGCGCCGGACGAATGGCCGTGGCCGTCCTGCCAGGCGACCGCCCGCATCATCTGTTCCTCGTCGAGGCCGGTCATCACGACCACACGGTCGTACATCTCTTTCTCGTCCAGCGGGCCGAGCAGACGCACCGCCCGGGTGATCTGCCCCGCTCACAGCTCCTCGACCACGAACGGACGGCGCCGGTAGCCGGCGGCGAGGCGCACCAGGTGCGGCTCACAGCACGCGCGCAGCAGCCGCCCGCCGTCGAAGCGCGGATCGGTGTCCACCGCGGAGGAGTCCGGCACCCGCAGCACCACCAGTTCCCGCGCCGGGGCCAGCAGCCCGCACTCGTCGCACAGCTCCGGCGCGTCGTCGCCGGAATCGATTCTCGCGGTGCCGTCGGCGCGGGCCATGTCTCCGGTGTACGCTCCCCGCCGCGACCCGCGCGAGCCGAAGCCGTCGAGAGGCAGTGCGGCCGCCCCGGTCCACCCGGCGGGCAGTGCCGGGCAGGCCCGGTTCCGCGGCGGTCACAGTGAAGCCCAGCTACCCGGGGGGAGGGCAGTTGGGCTGGGACCGGGACCGGGACCGGGACCGGATCAGCGTGGACACCGGTCTGCGACCCCGACCGTACGACAGGCCCACTCGACTGGACCGCAGCCACACGCCATCGGCGCGCCGGGGCCGCCGGCGTCAGCAGCAGGGCCTGGCGCGGCCGCAGGTCACGCATCGAACGACGGGAGCAGCGCTGTGTAGCGCTCGCCCGCCGCCTTGACGACGGTGTCGACGTCATCCGGGTGGCCCGGAAATCCGCCGATCCGGGCGGTTGGTGGCCCAGCCTCCGAGCCGGGCCCGGTCGGCTCCGGGCCGGGACTCCCGGGCAGGAGATCCGAGCCGGGTACCCGAGAAACGCCTGCCTGCTGCGGCCGGAGTACCGTGGGTGGGGTCGGGGCGGTCGCGCCGCGCGCGCTGCTCGCAGGCATTCTGCCGAAGGAATCGACCGGGGGCCCGGTGCCTCCAGGAGGGGTGCCGCCCGTGGCCGTTCGTGTTCCGGCCGCCCACTGCGCCGTCGTGTCTCACGGCACGAGGTGTCATGTACGTGGCCGATGACTCCCGGCAGAGCCCGGTCGGAGCCGTCGGGAGGGTTACGGTGCCGATCCCGACGGACGGGCCGGGCGAGGTGCTGGTCGGCTTGCGCGGCGGGTCGGAGGTGTTCGCGGCCTGGTCCGCCGGGCCGGTCGCGGTCAACACCCGGGTGGTCGTGATCGACACGATCTCCGCCCGGTCGGTGCTCGTCGAGCCGTTGCCGCCCTGAGTCCGGCGGCCCCGCGGCCCTCGTCGAGCTGTTGCAGGTCAGGTGGTTCGTCATGTTGTTCTGGCACGTGCCCGCGCCCAACGAGGCCATGCTCATCTCCGGTTCCAAGCGGCAGTCGCAGGACACCCAGTTCCGGATCGTCACGGGCCACGGGAGCTTCGTCGTTCCCGTCAAGCAGAAGGCCCGCATGCTGTCCCTGGCCCTGCAGGAGGCGGAGATCGCCGAGGACTGCGTCACCCAGCAGGGCATCCGGCTCACCGTCCGCGCGGTCTGTGTCTTCAAGGTCGGCGACGACGCCGTGTCGATCGCCAACGCGGCCCGGCGCTTCCTGTCCGAGCAGAACCAGATGCAGGAACTGGTCGGACGGATATTCGCAGGCCACCTGCGCTCCATCATCGGTGGGCTGACCGTGGAACAGATCATCAGGGAACGCAGCCGGGTCGCCCAGGAAGTCATGGCGGGCAGTCACGGCGAGATGGAGAAGCTCGGCATCGTGGTGGACGCCCTGCAGATCCAGGAGATCGAGGACGCCACCGGCTACATCAACAACCTCGCCGCGCCGCACGCGGCGGCGGTGGCCAGTCAGGCCCGGATCGCCCAGGCCAAGGCCGACCAGGAGGCGAGCGAACGGGAGCAGCAGGCCGCCGCGCTCAAGGCCGAGTACGAGCGGGACACCGCGATCAAGCGGGCCGGCTTCCTCGCGGAGACCGAGCAGTCCAGGGCGCGCGCCGCCCAGGCCGGGCCGCTCGCCGAGGCACGGGCCACCCAGGAGGTCACCGAGGAACAGACCGCCCTCGCGCAGCGCAATGCGGCGCTCACGGCGCAGCGGCTGGAGGCGGAGGTGCGGCGCCCCGCCGACGCCGAGGCCTACCGGAAGCGGACGCTGGCCGAGGCGGACCGCGACCGGGTGAAGTTCGAGGCCGACGCCGGCGCCTACACCGAACGGACCCTGGCCCAGGCCCAGGCGGACGCCAACGCCGCCCGCGCGGCGTCACTCCGGGACGGCAACCAGGAGCTGATCGCGGCCAACAGGATCGTGGAGGCCCTCCCCGCACTCGCCGACGCGGCGGCCCGGGGCATGGCGGGCGCCGATCTGACCGTCCTGAACGGCACCGACGGGGTGAACCAGATCGCGGCCGGCATCGCCAGCCAGGGGCTGGCCATCCTACGGTCCCTCCAGCACTCCGCGGCGCCCACAGCGACTTCGACGGCTTCGACGACCGGCGCATCGGCCGCCGACCCGAACGTCAACGGCCGCCCCACGCCCCGGCTCCCCGAACGGAGCTGACCCGGACACTCCGCCGCGAGAGTCGTCGAGGACAGCTCGCAGTGAGCCGGCCATGCTGGGCACGGTCAGCGCGGCCGCCCCGATGCCCGCCCCGATGACGGTCTGTTCGCCGACGCGGTGAGGAGGTCCACGATGAGGCGCCCGAGCATGCGTGTGGATATGGGCCGGGCGACGCCGGGCGTCCGGCTTTCGCGCGGCGGGCAGAACGGGGGCGCCACCGAGCGGTGGCGCCCCCGTTCGCTTGCGGTCGGGACTCAGACCGAAGCAGTGACGGTGGGTCCGGGGCGGAAGCCGGCTGCGTCGTCCATGACGATGCCGGCCTGGTGGACCTGCGGGACGATCACCCCGGCCTGCGCGGGGGCGGACAGGAGGAGCGCGGCGCCGAGCTGCTGCTGCGCGCGGCCGCTCTGGCGTACTACGCCCACGACCTTGACCGGATAAGGCAGTTGGCCGAAGCGGCACTGCGGCAGGGCTTCGACCTGCGGGCCGCACTGCTGCTCGGCACCGCCCTGGGCGAGCTCGGCCGCGCCGACGAGGCGGTGGCCGTACTGGCCCCGGCCGTGGATGAGGTGGCCGACACCGACCTGGAAGCCACCGCGATGGTCCTCGCATGGAACTGCTTCTACGGCTCGCAGGGGCTTGCCGCGGCTCAGGAATGGCTGGCCCGGGCAGCGGCCCGGGGAGGACCCGGGCTCCGCTGTTCGCTGGGCGCGCACGATAGTGACGCGTGCCGATGCTGGCCTGGCAGGATCGGCTCGTGATGAAAACCTCGGTGACTATGCGCGGCTTCCCGGGCCTCACGCGCCTGGGCCGCGGCCATGGCGACCACGGGCTTGTCGTCGGCCGCACGCTGGGCGCTACACGGCGGCGACCTGACGTGCCGACCGGCTGCGCCGCGGTGCGGAGCAGGTGGGAGCGGCCGGGAGGGTCGGGGCAGTGCCCGGATCGTGTGGGCAGGCGGTGACGAGCAGGTCGTCGCCGAGGGCGGTGACGGTGAAGCCCGCATCGCCGAGGACCTCCGACAGGGCCAGCATGAGCGCGGTCCGGATGCCGCGGAACTCGGTGCGCCCGGCGGCGTGGTCGGGATGCGGGCAGGCGTGGAGGGTGGGTCCGATCAGGTCCTCACCCGGCCGCCATCCCAGTACGAGGCCGGTCCTCGGACGCAGTCGGACGGAGAGTCCGGCTGCCTGCGGCGGTGCCGGCTCGAACCCTCGGCGGGAGAGCACTTCGCAGACGGACTCAAACAGATGTTTGTCATCCACGCGCGGAGTTTATCGCCCTGCCCACCCCGCGGTCGGCCATCGGTGACGAGGTGTCACGTACTGTTCAAGTTTGTCGCCGGTGCGGCCCGGGACGGGATCGGGGGTGCCTGTTCGACCTGGTTGGGTGCGCGCTCCTGGACGGCGGACCGGCGCGATGATCCAGGGGCGCGCGGCGGTGTCTCCGCGCCATGCGCGGTGCGGCGCGCTCGGCCGAGAACGCGTGAGTCCTGGGTCAGAGTTTGAACATGGCGGCGTAGGGCTGGGTGATGCGTTCCCGCCGCGATCCGAAGTCGACGAGTACCGCGATGTCGCTGTCGCCTTCCACGCCGATGGCCCGGCCGAGGCCGTACTGGTCGTGAGTGACGCGGTCGCCGACGGCGAAGTGCTTGCGCGGTGCTTCGATCCGGGCCTTGAAGGGGCTGGTGGGCAGGACGCGGCGGACTGCTGCAGATTTCGTCATTCCCTGCAGTATGCGCCGGAAATCGCGAGAGCAGGTCCTTCCGGCGCATTCAATTTCGGAGTTCGACAGGAATGCCGCGTGCGCTGTCCAGCGGGCCCCTGGATGGCGCCGGCGGGCGTGGCGCTTCGCTGTTCGCGGCCAGGGCAGGCGCTCCGCGCCCGAGTCGGCCGCCCTCTCCATCCCTGGAGTCGGCGGCGCCGACAGGGCGGGAGGCATGCTCAACGAGGCTGCTCTCCATGTGTGTTGATGGTCCCGGTGCCTCGCGATCGGCGGTCCTGGGGAAGGGGCCTCGCGGAACGGGGAGTGAAATTCCGCCCGTGGCGGGCTGGGGCCTGCTAGAGTCGTTTTAGTTGCAGTAGTGGTTCCCATGAACTTTGTGTGCGCCTGCTGATGTATCGCAGGCGCCTTTTTGTTTCCCGGCTCTTCCCCGGGTGGGTGCTCATCGCGGCGACTCGAAACGCGCGCTGTGCGGGTTTCGGACAGCCCCTTGAAGGAGATTTCTTTATGGCTAATGGCACTGTGAAGTGGTTCAACGCGGAAAAGGGCTTCGGCTTCATCGAGCAGGAGGGTGGCGGTCCTGACGTGTTCGCCCACTACTCGAACATCAACGCCAACGGCTTCCGTGAGCTGCTCGAGGGCCAGAAGGTCGAGTTCGACGTCACGCAGGGTCAGAAGGGCCCGCAGGCCGAGAACATTCGTCCGCTGTAGTTTCTGCCACGGCACCCGCCTGGTAGCGAGGGGCCCGCACCGCGTACATGATGCCCGGTGCGAGCCCCTCGGCATTGCTCCACCACGCATTCCCCGGCCGTTCAGGCCCCCTGGCTCCGCCACCGGCGGCCATCCCCACGCGAGACGCCCAGCGCCGCGTCCGGATCGGCGCCCTGCCGTGACATCCCACGGTTCGAGGATCTTCGCTCCCGCCCTCCGCGGTGAGCGTCGACCTGAGGTGACGTGCCGCACGGTTTCACCGTCCACGCCCCGCTCCCCATACTTTCGGCCCGTTCCCGGGCGATCTCCTGCCGGCGCCCCGCGCTGCGGAGTCGCCTCGCGACGTGCCGTCCCAGGAAGGTTTCGCATGAACCGCTCCAGTCGCTCCCCGTACCAGAACACCAACTCCCGTTCCTCGGCCTCCGCCCGCTCCTACGGATCCCGCTCCGGCGGCAGCTCCTTCTACGGCGACCGGCCCGCCGGCGGCCGGAGCTTCCGTCAGGGCTCGTCCGCTCAGGGCGAGTTCGCGATGCCGGTGAGCACCACCCCGGCGCTGCCGGCCGTCGAGGCGTTCGGCGAGATGGACATGCCGAAGGCGCTGCTGTCGGTGCTGACCCGCCAGGGCGTCACCACGCCGTTCCCGATCCAGGCCGCCACGCTGCCGAACTCGCTCGCCGGCCGTGACGTCCTGGGGCGTGGCCGTACCGGCTCCGGCAAGACCATCGCGTTCGGTCTCGCCGTGTTGGCCCGCACCGCCGGGCAGAAGGCCGAGCCGCGCCGGCCGCTGGCCCTGGTGCTGGTTCCCACCCGTGAGCTCGCGCAGCAGGTCACCGATGCCCTCACCCCGTTCGCCCACGCGGTTCGGCTGCGGATGGCGACGGTGGTGGGCGGAATGTCGATCGGACGCCAGGCGCAGGCGCTGAACCGGGGGGCGGAGGTCGTGGTGGCCACCCCGGGCCGGCTCAAGGACCTGATCCAGCGGGGCGACTGCCAGCTGGACGGGGTCGGCATCACGGTGCTCGACGAGGCCGACCAGATGGCCGACATGGGCTTCCTGCCGCAGGTCACCGAACTCCTCGCCCAGGTCGCCGAGGGCTGCCAGACGATGCTGTTCTCCGCGACCCTGGACCGCAACGTCGACCGCCTGGTGCGGCGCTTCCTGAAGGATCCGGTCACGCACTCGGTTGACCCGTCGGCGGGTGCGGTCAGCACCATGGAGCACCACGTGCTGCACGTGCAGAACTTCGACAAGAACGCCACGATCGCCCACATCGCCTCCCGTGACGGCGGGGTGATCATGTTCATCGACACCAAGCACGGCGCGGACCGCCTGGTGGAGGACCTCCTCGCGAACGGGGTGAAGGCCGCGGCCCTGCACGGCGGCAAGTCCCAGCCCCAGCGCACCCGCACCCTGGAGCAGTTCCGCAACGGCCAGGTCACCGCGCTGATCGCGACCAACGTCGCCGCACGCGGCATCCACGTCGACGGGCTCGACCTGGTCGTCAACCTGGACCCGCCCAGCGACCACAAGGACTACCTGCACCGCGGCGGGCGCACCGCCCGCGCGGGGGAGTCCGGCACCGTCGTCACGCTGGTGCTGCCCAACCAGCGCCGCGAGATGGCCCGCATGATGACCACGGCCGCCATCACCCCCGTCACCACCCGGGTCAGCGCCGGCGACGAGGAACTGGCCCGCATCACCGGCGCCCGCGTGCCCACCGGCATCCCCACCGTGATCGCGGCCCCCGTCGTCGAACGCCCCCGCCGCAGCGCGTCCACGAGCCGCGGCCGCCGCAGCCGCCCCGCCTACGCGGGAGCCGACGCCCGCGCAACCGCCACGGGCCGCGACAACCAGGGCTCCTCCGGCCGCCGCCGCCGGGCACCCCGCCGCGTCGCCCTCGCCGCCTAGCGCGTACGTGGGGGCCCGGACTGCCGCCGCAGTCCGGGCCCCCACCACCCACCAAGCGCAGAGCAGTCTCGGCCCGCTCCGGCACACCCGCCGGCCGTCCCACCGCCAGTGCCCTGACTACCGCCGGCCCCGGCGGTGGATACGCGAAGGAGTCTGCCCATGACCATCACCCTCGAACGCCCCGCGACCACCGCCACGGTCGGCGACCTCATGAAATGTCCGGAGCTGCAGATCAGCGACGACGTCATGGTCGACATGGCGATGGACATCCTGCAGAGCTCCGGCGTCGACCACCTCCTGGTCCGCGACGACGACGGCCGCTGCGCGGGGCTGCTGACCCGCCTGCACCTGGCGCCGTTCCAGACCCGCTCCCGGTGCACCGAGCGCACCCCGGTGCGCGACATCGTCCTCGACCGGGCCCCGTTCGCCACCGCCGACATGCCCGCCGCCACTGCGGCCGCCGCCATGCGTTCCCGCGGCCTGGCCGTGTGGCCGGTGGTGGACCACGACGGCCACGCCATCGGCCTACTCAGCTTCTAGGCCCGGCGCGTCGGCGCCGACGCGCCGGCCATCGCGGTATCCGCCCGCAGCGCGCTTCGCCCCTACCAGCGGATGCGCCGGGCCGGTGCGGCCTCACGCGAACCTGGAATCCCCCTGCGCGGAAGCGGTCTGCGTGGTCCGCGCCGTGAGGCAGGGTGTCGGGCGGCCGGGCCGGTGGAGAAGGGTCGGCCGGCGAACCGGAACCGAGGGGCTCGTGTCCCGGGCGGCCTGCGGTGAGCACCTGCTGATCACCGCGGGCCGGTTTCGTCGGCCTGGATGGCTGGGTCAGGTGTCGGCGGAGGGTTCCTGGCCGTGTTGGGAGCGGCGGAGCTGCTCGTTGATGCGCAGGGCTTCCTCGAGTTGGTCTTCGAGGATGATGATGCGGCAGGCGGCGTCGATGGCGGTGCCCTGGTCGACGAGGTCGCGGGCGCGCATCGCGATCCGAAGCTGGTAACGGGAGTAGCGGCGGTGACCGCCGTCGGAGCGCAGGGGGGTGATGAGGCCCTGCTCGCCGAGCGAGCGCAGGAAGCCGGGGGTGGTGCCGGTCATCTCGGCGGCGCGGCCCATGGTGTAGGCGGGGTAGTCGTCATCGTCGAACGAGCTGACGGCGTCGGGGGTGTGGGGTCGGATGGTTGCCGTGGTCACTGCACCTCTTCTTGTTGTTGTGTCCGGGGACGCGCTGAGGGGCCCCGGGGCCGTTGCGGCTCCCGGGGCCCCGAAGGGTTTTACACCATCTGTCGGCCTGTGGCCGACTTCCTCATGTCCGCCTCGCCCCGGGGGAGGGGGCGTGCGGGGATCGCGTATGCGTGACCGGAAACCACCGTCCTTGCCTTGGGGTCTTCGGAATCCGCCCGGGTGATGCCTCACGGGCCGGGCGATCCTGATGGCGCTCTGTCCCCTCCGTTCATCCTCTGTGCTGACCGGTTACTGCGAACTGCGGGTACTTCCACTACCGGGTATTGCGACCTGCTCGGAACTGCGGTGCTGCTGGTACTGCGAACTGCGTGATAGTGCCAACTACCCGGTGCTGCTGTGGCGGTCCTGGTGGTCCGCCGGTTCCGGCAGCCAGCCCCGTCGCCCGTCCTGCTCAACCGCTCGGCTTGGAACCCCACTGCCGGACTCCCAGCACGCGCGCCCGCAGTCTTGGGCGCCTTCACTGGGATACCGCGTACTGCGACTGCCGGTACTGCGCAACTCAACTTCACCTGCTGGTAATGCACTTACCGAACTGCGGTACCGCTCGGTGGTGGCCCCTGATACCTGCGGGCCGCCCGGCCCGGTCGCCAGTCCCGTCGCCGTCCTGCACCTGCTGTGGCTCCGGAACTCCGCTACCGCGCCGTCTTTTGTGTCACCTTCTTCACGCCCACCTGCCCGGCGCGTCTTTTGAACTGCGGTACTGCTGGGCGGCGGCCCCTGATACCTGCGGGCCGCCCGGCCCGGCCACCGGTCCTGTCGCCTTACTGCACCATCCCTGGCTTCAGGGCCCTGCAACCGTGCCGACCTGCGAACTTCTTTCTTGCTGCCCGCCAGTTCGTGTCTGGCGGGTACCGCATGACCTCGTCTACGAGAGAAACACTAACCACAGTGTGCGGCAATGTCTACTCCGACGGGCATAGATTTTGCGGTGTCGGTCGGGGAGGTAGTCTTCGCCCCGCGCAGGGCGGGGCGGCCGGTCGCCGCAGCCGCGCCAGGACGGAGGACGCCGCGTCCGGCGGCCACGACGACGAACGAACGGGAGGCGAGCGGTGGAAGGGCAGCAGGCCGCGCGGCAGGTGCGCACCCCCGAAACCGATACCCAGGTGTCGCTGGCGGCGGCCATCGCCGAAGCTGTCCGCGACCGCGACGAGCGGGTCCTGCGCCGGCTTCTGGCCCGCTTCGCCGAGCAGGCCGCCCTCACCGACCTGCCCGCCCTGCGCGACGCCATCGACACCACCGGGCAGCACGGCGACCGCCCGCCGGGAACCCGTTAGGCCGAGCCGGCCCGCCGCGCTCCCGGATCAGAAGGCGCGGGCGGCGGCGTCGCAGGTCAGGCAGACGTACCCGGCCCAGCGCGGCGGATACCAGCCCTGTCCGGGCCGCTGCGGGCTCCACCGGTCGACCACCATGGACGAGGTGTCCATTCCGCACGCGGTCAGCGCCCCCGGGCCGCCGGTGGCCTTCGGCTCCGATGGTGCGGCGTGTACCCGCCGCACCGACATGGCATCGACCTGGTCGTCGCCGATCCCCAGGACGAGGGTGTCCAGCGGCTCGACCAGTTCCAGCAGAACCACGATGCCCATGGGTCAACCGTGCGCGCGCCCGGCCGCGAACGCGACCGCACCGGGGCGCGGGGTGGTCGGCGGTGGACCACGCCGGCCACCCCGCGCGCGGCTCGCCGCGCCGAGGTGGCGTTCATCGGTGTCACTGAGGGGCGCCCCGGGGCGGCGCACCAAGGCCCGGTGTGCGGAGGAAGGGGGTCCCGGTCGCGCCCCGGGGTCAGGCGGTGATGGCCTCGCGTTCGGCCTTGGCCGTGATGGTGATCTCGTGGGGGTGGGCCTTCTCGCACAGTTCGAGAACTTCCTCCAAGGCGCTCTCCAGAACTGGAGCGACCTACCTTCTCCGCCGTCGGCCCAGACAAGGGCTAGCCGGTGGTGCGCGGTGGCGGCCTGGGCGAGCAGGACCTGGGCTGCCGCGCGGTCGCCGATGTCCGCAGAGGTGACCATCACGGCCAGCAGCACGCCGAGGGTGTCGCCCCCCTCGTCTCTCCGTACCCTCCCGGTGCGGCACCATCGCAGCAGCCACCGCTCCCCCGTGTCCAGGAACCGGCGGTCCACGTCACTCCGCACCATCCGGGTGCGGCACCATCGCAGCTGCGCCGTGACGCGGCTGATGTTCTATTCCTCGGCTGCCGCTCCGCTCCCATCTCGGCGCGGCACCACTACAGCGAGATCGGCGAGTACGACCTGATGATTTCTGGGAGCGGAACCTGGCTCGCAGGCCTCTCCGGTGATCGTTCCGGTGCGACCACCATGCGATCACCATCGACGGGGCGTGCTCGTTGAGCTGCGGCGGCCCCTTAACCCCGGGTATTCAGTGATCAAGCTTGTATGAGCTGACTGAACGACAGAAGGTGCCGCTGAGCTGCAAGGATGTGAGTGTCTAGGTCATATCCAGCAGTGATTCAGGGGCACCTTCTTGGTGACGAAGCATATCGGGTGGGATGAGCGGCTGTCGGTGAAGGCCGACGGCAAGGGGCTGGTCGGGCATGCCGGGGCAGCGCTGCTGCGCAAGTGCGCCGACCGGGTCGGGCTGACCTCGGCGTTGGGCCGGGTGCTGCCGCGGGGTCTG
This sequence comes from Kitasatospora sp. NPDC050543, assembly GCF_044457565.1. Taxonomy (NCBI): domain Bacteria; kingdom Bacillati; phylum Actinomycetota; class Actinomycetes; order Kitasatosporales; family Streptomycetaceae; genus Kitasatospora; species Kitasatospora sp. NPDC050543. Next base: position 60,016 of record NZ_JBITGZ010000035.1, read on the forward strand.
GGTGCGGGCTGGCTGGACCGGAGCGTGGTCGTCGTGGACCTGGACGCCACGATCATCACCTCCGCGTCCAAGAAGGGGCACGCCGCGGCACGGTCCGACAGCGGACCCCGGTCGCTTCAGCTCTCTCCACCCCCAGTCATTTCAGTCAGGCCGTGGGCTGGGTCGATCCGGCCTGCTCGGGGCGGAACACCGCCTTGATGAGCCGGTCCAGGGCCTTCGGGAACTCCTGTGCCGGGTCGGTGGCGGTGTCCCCGGTGGTCAGGCCGGCGGTCAGGGTCCTGCGGCCGTCGGGGGTGCTGATCATCAGTGCTCCGAAGCCGCCCGGGGCGCCGCCGTTGTGGTGGACGACGGTGCCGTGGTCCGGGCCCAGGTCCTGAACGAACAGCCCGAGGCCGTAGCCGAGCATCCCGTGCGGCTTGCGCATCTCGTCCAGCAGCGGGGCGGGCAGGATCTCGCCGCCCAGCAGTGCGGAGAGGAAGGTGTGGAGGTCCTGGGTGGTGGAGATCATGTCGCCGGCACCGACCAGCAGGGAGAGGTTCTGGCGGGTGACGTCGGCCACGTTCCACTGCTCGGCGTCCTGGTAGCGGTAGTAGCCGTGGGCGTGCGGCTCGGGGAGTTCCGGGGAGGTGCCGGGTACCGCGGTGTCCCGCAGCCCGAGCGGCTCCAGGATCCGTCGCTGCATCTCCTCGGCGTACGGGAGGCCGCTGATTTCCTCGATCAGCAGCACGGGCCGCCGTGTAGTTGGTGTTGGAGTAGCTCTGGTCCGTCCCCGGCTCGAACCGCGCCGGCTTGGAGAGCGCGAACTGCACCAGTTCCTCCGGCCGGTAGCTGTGGAAGCGGTTGTCCACCCGCGCCTGTCCGGCCGCGGGGAGCCCCGGCACGAACGTCCCGTCGGGGTCGAGGTCACCGGTGTAGCTGGCCAACCCGCTGGTGTGCTGCAGCAGCATCCACACGGTGATCCGCTCGTCCGGCCCGAACTGGGGCAGGTGGTCGGCCACCGGGGTGTCCAATGCGGTCTCGCCGTCGGCCACCAGCTGCAGGATCAGGGTTGCGACGAAGGTCCGGGCGGTCCTGCCCGGCAGTGGCCTGCGACAGGACGAGCTCGTCCTGGTGGGTGGGGGTGACGGACATGGGAGCAATTGTCAAGATCTGTGGATGCGTTCCTCCGGAGTGTTTCGGGTGACGTCGGTGGTGGGGCCGTGGCCGTCTGACGCGGAGCTCCTCGTGGCGGCCGAGGCTCGCTGACGGATCCAGGTGACGACGGCGTCCATGTCGACGGGGCCGGTGGTGTCGACATGGAGCGTGGTGCTGATGTGCAGGGGTTCGGCGGTGTGCTGCCAGTGCCCCCACTCGGCGTCGGTCAGCAGTTCGCCGTGAATCGGATGCCGCGGATGGCGGTCTTCGAAGCGGCGGCGGGCGATCTCCACGGGGACATGGCACCAGATCTCCAGCGGCTGCTGGAGATCTGCGTGTTGAAGGCCCTGCATGACGAAGTGCCGGGAGTCCTTCGGCCAGCAGGACTCCCGGACCGCACCGCCGGGGGCTTGTGCGAGCAGGACTCACATGGTCTCGCTGGCCGCCGCGCCGAGGGCGGCGTTCCAGCGCCGCTGCGGCCCGCCGTGCGGCGGTTCGGTGCCCAGGACGTCGGCGTGGGCCTCCTTGATCGTGTCCTTGCTGAACAGCGGCAGCCCCATGCGCTGCGACAGGGCACGAGCCAGGGTTGTCTTGCCGGCACCGGGCAGTCCGTTGACCAGGACGACGAGAGGTCGGGTCATGCCGCGACCGCCTCTGCGCGCTCGACGAGCAGGCCTCGTTCGAAGCGGGCTCCGGCGCGGACAAGCGGGACCAGGTGGGCGCCGTTGACGGCCCGCCAGCGGGCCTGAGCGGACTCGATCAGCTTGAAGACCACGGCCAGCCCGGCCGCGCGGCTGCCGGCGCCCCGGGTGACCTTGGTCCGGTGGCGGACGGTGGCGGACGGTGGCGAAGGTCGATTCGATCGGGTTGGTGGTCCGTAGGTGGATCCAGTGCTCGGCGGGGTAGTCGTAGAAGGTCAGCAGCACGTCTTCATCGTTGGTGATCTTCGCGACGGCCTTGGGGAACTTCGCCCCGTAGAGCTTGGCGAACGTGCGGATCGCCGCGCTGGCGAGGTTCTTGTCCTCGGCGTTGTAGATGTCCTGGATCGCCTTCTTCGCCGCGGGCTGGGCGGACTTGGGCAGTGCGTCGAGGACGTTGGCGGTCTTGTGCACCCAGCAGCGTTGCTCGGCCGTGTCGGGGAGGACCTCCCGCCGGGCCTTCCAGAACCCGAGCGCGCCGTCGCCGACCGCCAGGACAGGGGCGCGCATGCCCCGGCGGGCGCAGTCACGCATCAGTGCCGCCCACGCCTCGGCCGACTCGCGGTAGCCGTCGTCCAGGGCGATGAGCTCCTTGGCGCCGTCGGCCCGCACGCCGATGAGGACGAGCACGGCGGCCTTGGCCTCCTCCAGCCGTATGCGCAGGTGGACCCCGTCGGCCCACACGTAGACGTAGTCCGTCGCGGACAAGTCGCGATCCATGAACGCCTGGTGGTCCGCCTGCCACTGCGTGGTCAGCCGGGTGACGGTGGCCGGCGACAGTCCGGCCGAGCTGCCCAGGAACTGCTCCATCGCTGGCACGAAGTCGCCGGTGGACAGGCCGTGCAGGTAGAGCAGCGGCAGTACCTCCGCGATCTTCGGGGACTTGCGGCACCACGCGGCAGGAACGCCGACGAGAACCATTTGCGCTCGCCCGTCGCCTCGTCGACGCGCTTGTCGTTGACCCGGGGCGCCTTCACCTCGACCACCCCGGCCGACGTGGTCACCTTCCGCGGCTGGTGGTGGCCGTTGCGGACCACCAGGCGGGCGGCCCGCCTCGTCGCGCTCGTTGGTCAACTCGGCTATATAGGAGTCGACTTCGGCCTCCAGCGTGGCGGCCAGCATCCGCCGCGCTCCTTCACGGACGATCTAGTCCAACAGGGAGCCGTCTCGCGTCGACCCATCGGTGTTGACTACGGTGAGCACGGGCGTGCCTTCCCGGCCGACGCTGCAACGTCGGCCTACTCGGTGACCTTCAATCGATCACTCGGGAAGGTGCGCCTCCCGAAGCCGATCCACAGGTCCTGAGCATTGCTCGTTGGCCCCGATCACCACCACCTTCATCGACAGCCGGCGCTCCAGCGCGGGGGCGACCAGCGGGGCGACCACACCGCCGACTGCGGCGACGCCGAACATCACGCCGATCGCGGCGGACGACTGTCGACCTTGCGATACGACAGCATCGCCGCTTTCATGGCAGGACTCTCCTGATGGATAGTCAGGGTGGTCGTCGGGTATCGCTGAGCTGGGACGTTGTGGCTCGCCGATGCTCTGGAGGAGCGTCCGAGGCCCGCACCTCTCGGGTGACTCGATATCGGGTGGCTGGCGATTGCACCGATTTGCTGGTGACGTCACTGCGCACTACTGGCCAACCGCCCGACTGGAGCCTGTGCGTGGATCTCGCCTGCCTCGAAGGACACTCGCTTTCCCGGGCCGGCGAGCACGACGGATGTCCCGTCGAGAGTGACGGCAGTGATGGGGTCGGTGGACCACCCGTCCACCGCAAGGTTCTCCACGTGAGTGCAGACCAGGAAGAACTCGACCGCGTTGTGTCCTTGCGCGTGCCATAGGGCAGCGGCTCCGGCTGGGACGGCGAAGGCGAAGAACCCCAAGGTGACGGACGCTTCGCGTTCGTCGATGTGGACTGAGATCAGGGCGTAGTCGGTCAGCGGCGGCGGGGGCGTGCCAAGGACCTCGCGGAGCGTCTCGGGATTGGCCACCTCGCAAGACCAGTCTCGGTCAGTCATAGAACGCCTTCCTGGTCGTGGGTGGCAGCACCCGGTGCAGATGCCGATCGACTCGGCTCTCGAACCAGCGCTGAGCGGTATAGGGGTCCGCGTCGCCGGAGCGATACGCGTTGAGATGGCTGGCCTTGAGAGCGGCGTATGCGGTGAATGCCAGCGAGAATCCTGGTCCGCGCACCGCAACCCCGATCCGGCGCTCGTGGACCTGGACGAGGGGGCTGAACTCGACGTCGACCACGGCGCGGTCGGGAACACCCCGCATCCGTAGATCCTCGCCGACAGCCATGAACTCGATCTGGGCCTCGAACCGGTCGCAGCCCGCCTCGGTCCAGGCCACGGGAGCGAGGTCCGGAAAGTGCGGAAGCTCCACTCGCAACTTCACAGCGGGTCCGTAGGGGCTCAGGTGGACCGACCTGAGGACCAGGCTGTCCAAGGGGGGCGGCTCGGTATAGAGCGCGGTCAACCGCTCGGAGCGGACCAAGAGCTCCGACCACGTGTCGGCTGACATGGATGGGATCCTCTGCTCTGGGTACCAGGCGCCCGGCGAGGCCGGCCCGTTCATCGTCCAAGGGGCGGCACGAGACCTGGAAAGCGCCCCTGAACTGGGATGATAGGGCTTGTCGAAGGTCCGGTTACACCGCCGAGCACGAAGCACGTTCCAGATGAAGAAGCGTAGCGGTCCCATCCGCGCGTCCGGATATCGGGTGGCGGATCAGCGGTGGTCTCGCTGGCCGACGGGGTGCTGCTCAACGCCGTCCCGCAGGCCCAGTACCGGGCCTCGGCGCTGCACTCGCCCGCCACGATGCCGAGCCGCTCGATGACGTGGCGACGCTCTGATCACGCGCGCCGAGTCGGCAAGCAGTGCACCGACGTGGCGCTGTTGCCGGTCCGGTCGGTTCGGACCTGCACGGATCGCGGCGGGAGCTAGACCGGCCGACCCCTACGCGGGCGGACTGGAGACCACGACGACCGGCCGGAGTACGGTGGGGACACCGGGGGCGGTGCGGATGTCGGCTGTCCTCGGTGGTGAGTGGGCTCTTCCCGGGTCTGTAGATGGGTGGCGGGCCATGGCGGATGAATCCGACACACCGTTCCCGGCGCTCCTGCGGGACCGGTTCCGCGAGTCGGCGAAATTGGGTTCGGTTCTGCTGAGGCCGGAGACGACGCGGTCGCGCGAGGGGACGCACGATGGCGTGTGGTGGCCTCGTTCCCGTGACGTCGGTGCCGAGCTGCCCGGCCTGGTCACTGGGCTGACCGAGCACGTGGGCCCTGTCACGAGCCTCGGCCTGGATACGGACGCGTGGGACGACGTCCCGGCCCGTCTGGTCGTCGACGGCCGGTCCGTGCACACCAACTGGTACCCGGTCGGTGATGACACGGTGATCATCGCGCGGGGTGACCGCGATCATTTCACGCTGCTCGTCATCCCTCCGCAAGCAAGCCTCGACGCGGCCCACGCCGTCATGGCGCGGACGGTCGAGGCCGGCGGCACCGACTCGGCGCGGCGGATCCCCATCGCCACTGGCATCAGCTCCGAGCCTTCCGGCGAATCGTTCTGACCGATGCGCCACCCATACGAGTTGTGCGGGTGGCAGGAAAGGCATGGTGGAGACATGTCCGTCTACGTGAAACTCTCGGTCGAGGCCCGGTCGCCGTCCGAGCCGTCCAAGGGGCCGTTGGACATGCAGTACCAGGACGTCCCCGGCGGCCTCACGTACGAGTACGACCTGCACCCGAGCGGAGCGCTGCGGATCCTGCGCGTCTTCGAAGACAGTCCGCACGCGGTCGAGGCTTGCTTCAGCCCCGGGGCGTGGCTCGAGGCCGCGGGCACCTATCTGCGAAGCGGTTCCGAGTACTGATCCGCAGGTCCTGCTGGCGCGACCCCCGCCGAGTGCCACCCGGCGGGGCGGGGGGTTTCAGCGGCTGGGGCGGCGACCGCCGTGGCGGAACCGGACGGCGGAGATGGTCATGGCGACCGCCAGCACGACGACGCCGATGAAGAGCAGGTAGAGCACGCCCTTGACGACGACACCCAAGATTCCGAGCACGAGCGCCACGATGATCAGGAGCAACACCAGTGCCATCTCCGGCCTCCTTCGTGGCCTGTGGGGGGCCTACCGGCGTTCACCGCTCGTGCCCGGCGGGTAGTCCAGCTCGAAGTGGGCGAAGAGAGGGCTGCCTCGTCCTCGGCAGGCAGCTCGCTCTCGGTGCCGATCGCCGGCGCATGCTTGACCTGGCTCTCGGCGTGGGCGACCTGCAGATCGCCGGGTCCGCCCCTGGCACCGGCGAAGGGGACGAGCACAAGGCGGCGACGCGTGGGCAGTCCGACCGTGACGGTGGCGAACGACGGCTGGTCGGTCGCGGTGTCCCACGTCGACGGACTCCAGCGTGCTGATCTCGTGTCCGTTGTTGTCGACCACGTCGTGGCCGCGCCATTCCCGGATGTCCCCTGCTTCGAACACCAGCAACCTCCGACGTCTGTGGGCGTTTCCCATCGTCCCACCATGGCGACCGCCGCACCCGCTCGGTGCGCTGGCCAGGCAAATCGTTGTGACCGCTGGCCCGGGCTGCGGTGCAGGCGGAAGTCCATCGGTCGCCGTCAGCCTGCTGGGGCCATAAGGTCGTGATCTGGGGACTGATCGTCGCCACAGGAGGCCAGGATGCGGCACTACCGGTGGACTCTCGAGACCCAGGACGACGCCGGCCGCTGGTCCCAGCAGGACGGTGCGCCCATGCCGAACCCCCTGGAATACGACGGGTCGCCCCAGCGGGCGGCAAACCACCTGCGAGACGTGTTCGTACGCACGCTCTCCCGGCCCGCTCCCGGCCCTCGGGCGATCAAGGTCCGTGTCTGGGAGGGACGACACTCGGTGGGCGAGCCCCAGGCCGCCGAGACCGAGTGGTCACGTGAGTAGTCGGACCGGCCACAGCCGGTAGGGTGCGCTCGCCTCGCCTCGCCTCGCCGCGTCACCGGCCCCTGCACAGGATGTCCCTCCGCGGGGCGGATCCGGGGATCCGGTGCGGGGCTGCCGAGGAGCAGGGCTTCATGGGGCCAGGCGGCGGCACAGTTGGTCTGGCACACCACCGCCTCAACCCGCCACGAACCGAGTCGGAGCCGACGGCGAACCGCGTGGTGCTGTTCGCCGGTGGCTGGCGTTACCCGCCCGCCTGCGGCCGGTCTGTCGTCGGAACACCTGCGGCTGTCAGGAGGTCGGTGCCGGTGCGCGTGTTGGCCGGGTCGGACGCCGTTGTCATCAGCCACCCGGCGGCGGAGGCCTCGGCGTCGGGGGGAATCACCAGGAGCTCCAGGCGCAGAGGGATGAAGGAGCACACCATCACCTCGTCCGCGTCCTGCTCCTGTTCGAACCATCCGACGTGGATGACGTGGCCTGCGACCGGGACCCGCTGGGGGATGACCGGCCAGTGCGTCGGATTCACGGTGACTCGGGTGATCCGCCCCCACTTGAGGTCCAGCGCTGCCGCCAGCGGGGGAAGTTCACGTAGGAGGTCGTGCGAGTGGGGCCACCAGGCCCCGTCCAGCCGGCCGGGGGTGGCGCCCTCGGGTGTCAGCGAGAGTCGGACCGGTGGTTCCGGCCCCGGTGGCTGGCCGGCGGCGGGATCGAAGGTCGCGGTCATGTCGAACACCTACCCCGGGCTGTTTCTGGACGACCAGGTGCTGCAGTCGGGCTGCCCCAAGCAATCCGCATGCCGCCGATGGTGAGCACTTTCACCGTACTCCGGGCAGGGCTAGGGCCAAGGCCCGCCCGGGTGGCAGTACGCCGGCGTCCCTCAAGGTTGCCGGAGACGGCCAATTTCAAAGGTGCGCTCCCCCGAGCAGGTCTGCACCCTGCTCTACAGCTCGGGGCTGGCGAGGTGGTCGGCGGTGCCACCGCGCCACTCGACCAGGAAGAGGCTCGCGTCATCGGTTGTGGTTCCGCCCCGCTCTTGCATCAGGGCGTGGGAGAGGCCCCGCACCATCTCCTGCACGCCTCCACCGGCGGGTCCGACACGCTCGATGGTGGCGATCAGGCGTTCCTCGCCGAACTGCTCCC
>NZ_JBITGZ010000036.1:0-67151 GCF_044457565.1 Kitasatospora sp. NPDC050543
GTCAGAGGATCGACGTTCTGGCCGCCTGCGAGAGCGCCGCGGCGGTGCGGCGCTCTCGCAGGCGGCCGACGGATCCAGGCCTTGGACCACTGTCACAGGCGGTCCGGTTGTGTCAGGCGTTCCGGGAGGCCCTCTTCCGGATGGGGCGCAGACCCAGCACGGTGGCGATGAACGCGGCCAGGGTGAAGGCTGCGGTGGTCAGGAACGCCGCGTGTGTGCCGGGAACGAACGCGCCGGGCACGGCGCCCGCGGCCTTGACCGAGACAACCACGGCGAGTCCGATCGCGCCGCCGAGCTGCTGGGTGGTCTGGAGCAGTCCGGACGCGGATCCGGCGTGCTCGGGTGCGACTCCGCCAACGATCAGGGACGCCGCGGGCATGAAGACCCGTCCGGCGCAGATGCCGTTCAGCAGCAGAGGGGCGAAGACGGCCGGGAAGTAGCTGCTGGTGGTGTCGAGGTTGGCGAGCCAGACGAAGCTGCCGGTCAGGCCGAGGGCGCCGATGAGCAGGAGCGGTCGTTGTCCGAAGCGTCCGACCAGCCGGGGGGTGATGCGGGACAGGGCGAGGATGGCCAGGGTCATCGGCAGGAACGCCAGGCCGGCGACCAGGGGGCTGAAGGCGAGGACCTGGTGGAGATACTGCACGAGCAGGAAGAGCGTGGAGATCTGTGCGCCGAAGACCAGGGTGACGATCACCAGTCCAGCGAGTTCACGCGGACCGGGGCGAGCAGGCCGGCGCCCTTGAGGTAGCGCTGCCGGTCGAGCCAGCTCACCAGGTCGCCGTGCTCGCTCTTGTCGGAGGCGTCGAGGTGGCCGTGCCGGGCGCGGAACGCGGCTGCCAGCTGGTGCATGCGCTGCCACTCGGTGGCGCGCGGGTTGAACGCCCGCAGCTTCACGGTCTGGAGGATCCGCGCGGCGTGCTTGCGGGCGTTGATCCGCAGCCACTCCACCGGCGACTCCGGCGCCGGCTGCTCGGCGTCACCAGCCTCGCCGGAGTCCTCGCCGGCCTCCGACTCGGTGATGTCCTCCTTCTCCCCCAACCGCCTGGTGCGCAGCTCGGTGATCCGGCCCACCACCCGGGCGTCGTGGGCAGCCAGGGCCCGCAGGACACGCCAGATCGTGCAGAAGCTGGACGCTTCGATCTCGTCGTCGGCCTCGGCCTTCACCGCCTCCCCGGCGTCGGTCACCTTGGCCGGGTCGGTGGTGGTGGTGTCGTCGCCGACCGCCGTGGCGGGACGTGCCCACCTGGTATGGCGAGTGGGAGACGGTCTACGGGTGTCAGGCCCCAGCAGGTCGTGCTGGGGCGGGCGCCCAGCGGTCGCCTGTCGCGGGGCGCGGCAGGCCAGGACTTACAGAGACGTTACACGCGTGCGCGAAGATCACCGCGGGCCGGCCGGCAGACGCGGTCGGCCATCCGTCCGCGCAGCATTCACCGTTCAGGAGAGATCCGCACCATGCGCCATCAGTTCGGCCAGGACCTGGCACCGGACGCCAGGTCGAGCCTGGCCCTGCAAACGCTGGCCCAGCTGCCGCGCCGTACTCCGGCGACCCTCGGCTGGCTTCTGCTGCTGGGGGCGGGCACGGCCGTGGTCAAGGGCATGCTGGCCGAGGAGACCTCGCAGCGGGTGCTGGAGGCGATCAGCACCAACCCGGACAACCTCGCCCGCCATCCGCTGCGCTGCCTGGCCACCAGCCCGTTCGTGGAGGCCGACGGCACATGGCTGGACCACCTGCTGGTCGTGGGCCTGGGCCTGGCCATCTGCCTCGGCCTGCTGGAGTGGCGGATCGGGACGCTACGGGCGCTGGCGGCGGCCGTGTCGGGACACCTCGGCGCCACCCTGCTCACCGCGGTGGTCGTGGCAGCGGCGGTCGACGCGGGAACGTACCCCGCCGAGGTCAGGCACGCGCTCGACTACGGGGTCAGCTACGCGTCGATCTCCGCCATCGCCGCCGTCACCCCGCTGCTGCCGCTGCGGCTGCGGCCCTGGTGGGTCGCTGCCGCCGTGCTCTATCCGCTGACGCTGGCCCACTGGTACGGCCTGCTGCCGGACTTCACCACCGTCGGGCACATCCTCTCCGCCGCAATCGGACTCGCGGCCGGCACGGCAGCTGTCACCCTTCGGCGGCGCGGCCGGTGATCCGACCGTCGCCCGGACACCGCGGCGCCGCGTTCCTCAGGAAGCGGGGACGGGAGTGAGCCCCAGCTCGACGGCTGGCTGTCTGGTCCGCCCGCTGACCGCTGTTCAGCCCCACCAGCCATCGGCGCCCGCCGCCGAACCCCTCCTTGGCGGAGTAGGTGGGGCTCGAACCCAAACGAGTGCTCGCGCGCCCAAGGTCTTCAAGGAAGAGGCCGACGCCGCCTGTCGGCTGACTCCTCCGAGCACTGCTGTGTGCTGCGCGAAGAGTGTGCGGATCGAATGCGAGCGGGTGTGAACCCGACGACGGCTTGGCAAGCCGCTGGCTTACCAGTCGGCCAACTCACCCTGGGGCTGCCGGACGAAGATTCGAATCCCGAACTCTCTGATCCAAAGTCAGGTGTGCTGCCAGTTGCATCGTCTGGCACTGCGGGCGGCACGAAGAAGGGCGGCTCGGGCGGAGACAGCTCTGGGGCGGCCTGGCCAGTTGCCAATCAGCGCGCCACGAGAACAGGACCCAGGGGCGGATCAACGTTCTTCCTCTGATGGCTCGCCCTGCTGCTGATCCGCATCGTCGAGACCACCACCGGCGCGACCTGGCTGACCGTCCGCCGCGAGCTGGTCTTCCTGCCCGGCGAGGCTTCGGTCACGCTGGTCGCCGGCCTCGGCCAGCGCTGCGGCGACGGCGGCTCTGGACTCGGCGTTGTCGACGATGCGCCGGAGTTGGGCGGCGAGGTGCAGCACCGCCGGGGGCCGGAGGCAGCCCGCCTCGGGGCCCGTGCCCTGCGGACAGTCTGCGTCAGACCCCGCGCAGGGCAGGCCTCAGGTCCGTCGGCGCCGGCTGGTAGTCCAGGTGGGTGCGGGCAGCCGTGAGGTCGAGGGTGCGTTCGTGGGCCAGATGGCGGACGGCGTAGACGGTCAGGCGGGGCCGACGGGCGGATCGGGCAGTCCGGGTCAGGAGTTCGGCGGTGCGGGCCAGTGGGAGGGCGACGGCAAGCGGTAGGTAGACAAGTGTGGCCGGGAGGTCGTGGGCGGTCAGGACCTGGCGAAGCACGTCGTCCAGCACGACCGGCTCCCGGTCGGTGATGTTGAACGTGCCGGAGGAGCGACCCTCGGCGGCGAGCAGGCAGGCGTCGACCAGGTTCGCCACGCTGGTCAGGCTAAGCCGCTGCCGGCCATCGCCGATCGCGAACAGCTTTGGCCCGTACGGAGTTCGGCGCACCGCCTGGAGGACGCGCGGCAGCAGCGTGGTGTCCCCGGGACCGTAGACGGCGTGCGGTCGCAGGATTGCCGCGTCGGGGCGGACCCGGCGCACCCACGCCTCCGCCAGCGCCTTGGAGCGCCCGTAGGCGTCGGTGTGCCGGACCGTGTCGGCCTCGTTCTCCCGGGCCATGACGGTCGGCCGACGCGGGTCGTAGACGCTCGCGGTCGATAGGTGTACGAAACGCGCCGTCTCGGGAAACGCCGCCAGCACGCCCCTGGTGGTCAGTACGTTGCCGCGGTGGAACGCCTCGGGGCGGGCCCAGTCGGTTGCCAGGCCCGCGCAGTGGATCACCGCGTCAGGACGGGCGAACGGGGCCGGGAGGGTCGGCCGGGTCGTGGGGTCCGCCAAGTCCCAGGCGAGGTAGGGCGCGCCACCGATCAGATCGGCGGGGACGGTGCGGCGGCGCCCCAACGCCAGCACCTGGTGCCCGGCGGCCCGTGCCGCGCGGCACAGGGCACTGCCGACGAAGCCGCTGGCCCCGGTGACGACGGTGATCACGGCGCCTCTTTCGTGACCAGTGCGCGGAGTTGCTCGCGATCGGGCTTCTCGGTCCGTCCCCGTCGCGGGATCGCCGGGAGGCAGTGGATCCGGTCCGGCAGTGCCGCGTGATCGATCGCGCGGGGCAGTTGGCGTTGCAGGGAGCGGAGGAGTTCCGCTTCCGGGACCGAGCCGTCCGGGCACACGGTCAGCACCACCGCCTCGTCGGCGGTCAGTGGGTCGGGGACGCCCACGATGACGGCCTCGGCGACGCCCGGGAGAGCTGCTATCGCGGGTTCGTACAGGCCCGGGTAGAGGTTGAAGGAGCCGCGGATCAGCATGTCCTTGGTCCGGCCGAGCAGCACGATCCGGCCCTCGGCATCGATCCGGGCCCGGTCACCGGTGTTGAGCTCGCCGATCGGTCCGTCACCGAGATAGCCGGTGGCCAGGTGGGAGCTGCGCACCAGCAGTTCGCCCTCTTCGTTGAGGCGTGCCGTGACTCCGGGCAGGGGGTGGCCGGCCAGGTCGCCGTGGGGTGCGTGGTCCAGCTTCTCCTCGGCCTCGGTCACGGCGATCGGCAGCATCTCGGTCGCGCCGTAGACCACGGCGATTCGGGCCGAAGGGAGCGCATTCTGCAGGCGGCGCAGAATCGGGGGTGGCACGGGAGCGGCGCCGAGCAGCACCGTGCCCAGGGTGCCCGGGAGTTGGCCGGCCGCGAGCAGGCGAGCCAGCGCGGCCGGGGTGCCGAAGGTGTGGCTGGCCCGGCGACGCCGCAGGTCCCGCAGGAACCGCTTCGGACGCACGGGAAGCGGCGCAGCCGACCAGGTGGCGCCGGCGGCGAGGAAAGCGAAGGCGATCATCAGCTGCTCGGAGTGCACGACCACCGGGCCGGGGGCGGCGGGCAGGCCCAGGCTTTCGCCGAGCAGGTCGGCGCCGGCGAGAAGCGTGGCCTGGCTGTGCACAACCGCGCGGGGGCGGGCGGTGGTGCCAGAGGTGAACACGACCAGGGCCGGGCGGTCCGGGTCCCCCACGGGCGCGGGGGCGGTGCCCGCATGGGACGGGGTTGAGGGCGCGGGTGGCTTCTGCGGCCTGCCGGTACCAGGCCAGTGCGCCTCGCGCGCGGGTGCGGACGCGGTACGCGCCAAGGTGGCGGCGGAGAGCGTGTTCGGGGGCAGGCCTGGGAGGCGCGGGCCGGTGTGGACCAGGCGCAGGGTCGGGTCGCAGAGCGCGGGCAGGTTCAGACCGAGGCGGCGCAGCAGTGTGCGTCCCGCCTTGCGGGCGGCGAGCGCGCAGAGCCAGGACTCGGCGGCCAGCCAACGCGGCGCGGTGAGGCCCTCGGTGACGATCCGTCCGCGCGCGGAGTCGAGCTCCGCGCCCGCACCCGGGTCGGCCACCACCACGGCGGCGCCGACCGCCATGACGGCCAGGCCGAGCACCAGGGCGTCCCGGCCGGGGCGGACCGCGAACAGCACCGTGTCACCGGCGGACATGCCCACGGCCCGCAGCCCGCTCGCGGTAGCGGCGATCCGCTGAGCGAGCTCGGCGTAGGTGAGCGTGCCGTGTGCGTCAAGCAGGGCGACCGCACCGGGCGACCGGCGCGCGTGGTGCGCGATCCGGCTGGCCAGTCCAGTGCCTGCGGGGTCCTGCGTGCCACTCATGAGGCCGTCATCTCCAGCCTTGCCTGGTCCGCGTACCTCCGGGGACCCGCCGCTCATCCGGCCTCCACCACCAGCCGTGCGTAAGTCGGTATCAGAACCCGCCGCTTGACCCGTCGCCGCACGATACGCTCAGCCCCCGCCATCAGCACCGCCTGCATCAGCACCCGTATCTCAGCCAGCGCGAGCGGCGCACCGATGCAGTAGTGCGGCCCGGCCCCGAACCACAGGCGCTTGGGATCATGCGCCGGGCACCGCCCCAATGCCGCCGCCCGGTCGAACGGCCCCGCAGCCAGGTCGCACCGCGCAGTGGCGATGACCACCCGGTCCCCCTCACGCACCGCCGTCGCGCCCAGTCGGCCCGGCTGCGCGGCCCGGCGCAGCATCGCCGGACTCGGGGTGATCACCCGCATCGCCTCGTCGATCGCCGTATCAAAGGCCGCGCCGCCTTCTTCCAGGTCCGCCCGCAGCGCAGGCAGCAGCCCGGAGTCGTGCCAGAGCGCGAACACCCGCGGCACCGTGGTCGCCACCGTCTCCGTCCCGGTGAGCAGGAACGCTGCCGCCAGCCCGAGCGCCTGCTCCCGGTCAAGCCCGTGGCCGCGCAGCCGCCCCATCATCGAGCCCGACTCCGCCCGGTCGTACGCCTCGCCCGCCGCCGCCACCAGACTGGCCAACACCGCCTTCGCCCTCGTGACCTGGCGTGGGGTCAGTGCCCTGGTCCGCAGCCCCACCATCCGCACGATCCGCTCGCCCCGCTCGAACACCTCCGCACCCGCGGTGTCGGCTACCCCCAGCAACTCGCCGATCACCGTGCCGGCCGCCGTCCTGGTCAGCGCCACCAGGTCCACCGCACCGCCCGCGCCCAGCCGGCCGGTGGCCTCGCGCAGCACCGGTCCGAGCACCCGGGTGCACAGCTCCGTGGCCTGGGCCCGGGTGAACAGGCCGGCCAGCGCGGCCCGCAGCCTCCGGTGCTCCTCGCCCTCCATGTTCAGCAGCACGGCCGGCCCCAGAACCGGCGTCCACAGCGCCCCCGAGGACCCGGGGCCGTCCTTGCGGAACCTCTCGTGGTCGAGCAGCACCTGCCGGGCCAGCTCCGGATCGCTGACCACCACCCCGACCCCCGGCACCCGCACGACGGGACCACGCCGGGCCACGGCCGTGATGAACGGGTACGCCAACGGGTGGGCGGCCAGCTGCACCCGTCGCTCCCAGACGTGTTCCTGCCGCTTCATCGGATATCGACCACATCCGGCCGGTACCGGTGGTCTGCGTACCAGGCCAGCGTGTTGCGCAGACCGAACGCGCGCAGCCGCCGCACCGAGCCGTAGACACGCATGCCGGGGACCTGCCCGTAGGCGGTGGTTAGCTTGCGCACCTGGTTCACCAGGGCGCGGTCCTCGTGCACCTCCTCGATCGCGGTGCGCGGGAAGCCGCCGCATCGTTGGTAGAGGTCAGCGGTGATGGCCAGATTCGAGCCGGGGCACATCAGGTACGGGCCGAGGTACTGTGGGTCGCGGTTGCCGGGCCGGAGCCTGCCGAACCAAGCGGCCAGCGCGACGACCGCCGGCAGCAGCCGGCTCTCCCAGAGCTTGAGCCGGAACTCGTCGGTGCGCGGCAGTAGTTGACCGGTGACCAGTTCCAGCCCGCCGGCCAGGCCGCCGCGGACGGCTGCCGTCCAGCCGGGCACCGGAAGGCAGTCGGCGTCGGTGCGGGCCAGGTACCGGGCGCCGCCCTCGATCGCGAACCGCATCCCGGTGTCCGCCGCCGCGCCGGTGCCCTTGCGCGCCTCGGTGATCAGGTGCAGCGGGAAGCCGGCGGTGACCGCGAACTCCCGGACCACCTCGGCCGTCAGGTCGATCGAGGTGTTGTCCACCACCACGCACTCGAAGTCCGCGTCGGTCTGCTCCGCCAGCGCGCGCAGCGTGGCCGGCAGCGAGACCTCCTCGTTGTAGGCCGGCACGACCACCCACAGATCGGTCACTGGTGTTCCCTCACAATCGAGCTCACAGCTGCGCGAAGACGACGCCGAGCGAGACCCCGCCGGCAAGTCCGATCAGCGCCACCCGGTCGCCCGGCCCGCAGCGGCCCTGCTGCAACGCCTGGGCGAGTTGGAACGGCAGCGAGGCCGAGGCGAGGTTGCCGTGCTCGGGCAGCACCGGCACCAGCGACCCGGCGGTCAGGCCGGTCCTGCGCAGGAAGGCGTCCAGCAGTGGCACGGTCACCTGGTGCACCGCCACCACCGCGAAGTCCGCCCAGGTCAGGCCGTGTTCGGCCAGCGCCTGGTGGATCAGCTCGGGGCCGAGCGCCTCGAAGGCCGCGTGCAGCCGTGCGCCGTCCATCCGGAAGTAGCTCGCCTCCGGGTCCCGCGGGTACGCGGTGCCGCCGCCGGGCAGGGTGCCGACCTCCCAGGCCGAGGAGTCCGCGGTGAAGCCCCGGTGGAAGATCCCGTCCGGCGCCGCTCCCGCCTCCAGCAGCACGGCCGCGCCACTGTCGGACAAGGTGTAGCCGGGGAACGACTCGGCGAACTGGCTCCGGTCCCGAACCGACCAGCGGATCGCTCGCGACGGCAGCTCCCCGGTGCAGAGCAGGACCCTGCGGTACTGCCGGCCAGCGATCAGCGCCTCGGCGACCTGGATCGCGTTGAGCACGCTGTTGCAGGCGTTCTTCACGTCGAACACCGGGCAGCGCGCCCCGATCTTCGAAGCCAGGATGTGCGCGGTAGCGGGCTCAACCATGTCCTGCGAGGCGCTGGCGAAGATCAGCAGGTCGAGGTCCCGCGCGTCGAGGCCGGCGTTAGCCAACAGTTTCCGGGCGGCTGCCGCGGCTAGGTCGGAGGCCTGCCAGTCATCGGGGGCGACGTGCCGCACGGCGATTCCGGTGACCGTCTCGATCAGCCCGGGGCGCGGCCGGTAGGGGCCGCTGTCGGCGATCCGCTGCTCCACCTCGCGCGAGGTGAGCGATTCCTCCGGCAGGTGCACCGCCACCGCGGCGATCACCGCGCGTGCCCCGCCGCCTTGCCCGACCAACTGTCCACTGCCCTCCGACACAGTGCCCGAGCCTCCCCCGAGCCGCCTGATCATACGATGATCCCGACCCAGCCTGCCGCGGTACGGTTCCTCGCACGGACATCCGAGGCAGCAGTGGGGGGCGGGGCGGCGATGGGCGCGACAACGGCAGAACGGCACGAGAGCAGACTGCTGTGGGCCAGCCGGCCCGCCTTGTGGACGCTGACCAGGATCACCATGGCACGGCCCTTCGGACCGATCAGGCGGTTGCCCAGGCTGGGCTGGGTGGCGAGCGAACCCACCCTGATCCGGGCCGTGCTCAACGACCACGAACATTTCACCCTGCTCGGCGAGGGCGGCGTGGGCCACCTGTGGGAGCAGATCCTCGGGCCGTACGTCACCCGGCTCTTTGACGGCGCCGGCCACGCGGACCTGCGCCGGCGCGCCCGGGACCTGTTCACCGAAGAGAACTCCGCCGCCCTGGTCGAACGGGCCGCCGGGCCGGTCTACGCCGACGTCACGGCGCGTCTCGCCGCTGGGAACCAGGTCGACGTGGCCGCAGCCGCCCGGCTCGTCGTCGGCCGCCTGATGGCCGACCTGCTCGGCCTTCAGCTCCCGCCGGACAGCCCCGACTCCACGTACTTGGAGACCTTCACCGCAGGCGAGCGGCTGGCCGCGCTGGCACTCGACACGGCCGCCTCGACCGAGCTGCCGCCGGAGCGGATCGAAGCGGCGAAGCAAATCGTCAAGTCACTGACCAGTGGTGTTCCGGCGGCGTACGCCAGTGCCGAACCTGACACCCTGCTCGGCCGCTGCCGCGAGGCCGGGATCACGCTGGAGGAGGCCAGCGGCCTCGCCTCGCTGCTGCTCGTCGCGGGCACCGAGACCGCCGCCAGCGCGATGGCCCGCACGGTCGCGCTGATCCACGACACCGGGCAACAGGAACCGCTGCTCGCCGACCACGGGCTGATCGGCGACGCGGTCCGCGAGGGACTCCGGGTGACCACGCCCGCGCCGGTGATCGGACGGCACGTCAGCGCGGACGTCACGTTGGCCGGCCGCCGACTGCGCAGGGACGAGCGGATCCTCCTCGTCACCTACGCGGCCGACAACCTGGCCGGCGGATTCGACCTGGCACGCCCGTACGACCCGCGCTCGCGCCAGCTCTGGTTCGGCGCCGGCCGGCACCTGTGCCTTGGCGCGCCCGTCGCACGGGCCGAGATCGCCCGGATGGTCGCGGCGGTCTGCGCGGCGGGGCGCCCTTACCGCATCGTCTCGCGCAGCTACGCCCAGAAGGTGATGATCCCTTCCTACGCCTCGCTCGTCGTCGAGCTCGACTGATGGGGCATGAGCTGCCGTTTGAGGGTGTCCGGGGCGAGGTGGCGGACCTCACGGAGCTGGTCGTTCGACGGTCAGCCGTAGCCGTGCCGCGAGTGCCTCCAGCGGCTTCATCCCCGCCACCATCTGGAAGGAACCGGCGGCGAACTCCCACATGCTCTGCTGGAACGCAGGATCTCCCTTTCCGCCCTGGTATTCCGGAGCTGTCTCCCACTCCGGCTCAGGCCCTGGCGCCTCGATCTCCGCCACGCCGACCTCCCCGCCCGAACACCGTCCCTACCGTTGGCGATCACGGCAGCTCACAGCCCAGCTCGGCCCTCACCCAATGAACGTATGCGGTCAGAGCCAGGCCGCGTCTGACAAATGATCATCTGGTCGGTTTGAACCGCACCGGTTCGAATGGAGACTCGATTCTCTGAGAGGATTGAGTCATGGCACGTCCCTCCCCTTACCCCGCTGAGCTGCGGCGTCGCGCGGTGCGCATGGTCGCTGAGGTCCGTCCGGACTACGACACCGAGTGGGCCGCGATGAAGGCGGTCGCGTCGAAGCTCGGCGTCGGATCGGCCGAGACCGTGCGGCAGTGGGTTCGGCGGGACCAGGTTGATTCCGGGCAGCGACCCGGGACGACGACGGAGGAGTGAGCTGAACCGGCAGGGCCACGAGGTGGCCCGTTGCACCGTGGAACGGCTGATGCGCGAGCTGGGCATCACCGGCGCGGTGCGGGGCAGGAAGGTCGTCACCACGATCCCGGATCCAGCCGCCGCGCGGGCGCCCGACCTGGTCGAGCGAGACTTTGTGGCCCCAGCGCCGAACCGGACCTGGGTCGCGGACTTCACCCACGTCGCGGCCTGGGCCGGCACTGTCTACGCCGCGTTCGTCGTGGACACCTTCTCCCGCCGCATCGTCGGCTGGTCCGCGGCCACCACGAAGCACACCGAACTCGTATTGGCCGCGCTGGAGATGGCGCTGTGGCAGTGCGGCCGCACCGGCACCCGGCCCCGGGCGGGCGAGTTGACGCACCATTCGGACGCGGGGTCGCAATACACGTCATTTGTGCTCGCCGAGCACCTGGACCGAGCCGGCATCGCCGCATCCATCGGATCGGTCGGCGACGCGCTGGACAACGCACTGATGGAATCGACGATTGGCCTCTACAAGACCGAGCTGATCAAGCCCCAGCGGCCCTGGCGAACGCTCTCCGAGGTCGAACTCGCCACCGCCGAGTGGGTGGACTGGTACAACCACCGCCGACTCCACGGTGAGATGGGCCACGCCCCGCCCGCCGAATACGAAGCGAACTACTACCTGACAGCCACGAAACCCCTGGTCACAGTCACAACGTAGAGTCTCCGACCAACCCGGTGCGGTTCAGACCGACGTCGGAGCTACTCGTCTAAACGACGTTCAGCGTGAAGTACCTGACGGTGAGCGCGTCCGCCTGCGAGCCGGGGTGCAGGTCGATGCGCTCCACGAACGCGCCTCCGAAGTTGTACCGCTTGACGATGCGGCCGGAGGAGTCGGGGACACCGACGGTGATGCTCTTGAGGCGCCCCTCCCGCCCCGCGATCGCGTCGTCGATCCACCGGTCGACCGCGGCGCTGTGGAACGCGGCACGCACCAGCGTCACCCTGTGGTTCGCGACATCCAGTCCGCTGACCTCGTGGAGGAACTCGACCGAGGTTCCGTCCATCTGCAGGATGAAGATGTCCGTCGCGGAGAAGTCGCTCGGATTGATTCCGCCGCCCACGACCGGGCCCGCGGGCGCGGCTGCGGCAGGGACGGCGGCCGCCCCCACCACCGTCCCCGTCATGGCCAGGAGGACGGCGCCGATGACGCCCACCCCACGAACTGCCCAGCGTCCGCCGAGAAACCTGCTCATACCGATCCCCTTCCGAAGAAGCATGTGTCATTGGCAGGTTCATGCCCAGAACGGTTGGGGTTGAAGAGCCGAATCCAGTCAACTCGACCCACAATCCTAGTCATTCGGCTGACCACGGGCCCGATTAGGGCAGGTTCCGTCCATCCGGTCGACACCGAGACCAGCCGGTGGCGCCGCATTGACGGCGTCGCGGCTTCGACCGCAATCGTGGCCGATGGGGTGTCAGTGGGCGTTAAGTCCGTTTCTGGTAGCGGCCCGTGTCGACGGAGGCGGCACGGGCCGCTTGTCCAGGCCGGGCGAGGCCTTCGCCACCCGGTCCGGCTGGTGGCGGCCGGCGGATTGGTCGCCGCCGTCCGGGTCTGGCGCAGCGAGCGAGGTGGTGGTCGTCGAGGTGGCCTCCCGTCAGCAGGAGGCCGGTGCGGGCACGGTGGCCGGCCCGGCACCCGGACGCTCGCCTGCGGCCGGCACTGCACACCACCCCCTTGTCCGCGGTCTGACCACACCCCGTGTTCCCACCGGTGGTCCCGCCCGGTTCGCCCTTGTTACGGGACCTCCGCCGGCAGCGGGGCCACGATCCTCCGTCATCGAAGTATCGCCGTGGATGATCCTCCGTACTCGCCCGTTCAGTACAGGAGTTGGCCACCGAGGACAACAAAACCCCCGGCCCGTGCGGTGTCGGTGGCCGACGATAGATTCTTCCCGGGCCGGCAGACAGAAGACCGGCATCTCCGGATCGCCCACCCGCTGATGGGAGAACCCTGCTTCGGGCCGGGGCGACCGGCGCGGCACACCCTATGCAGGAGACTCATGAGACCCCGTTTCTCGAGGACGCGTCGTGCGGCCTCCGCCCTCGTCATAGCGGCGGCCCTGGTTACGCTGGCCGCCACGCCGGCACAGGCAGCCCCGGCCGGCATCGCAAACCCCGATTTCGAGGCCGGGAATTCGAGCTGGAACCAGTTCTCGACCCCGTTCGGCGGCATCCCGCTGATCAACGCCTCCTCCGTATACCCCGCCCACTCGGGCTCCTGGAAGGCCGAGTTGGGCGGACGCGGCATCACCGGTGTGAACCGCATCTCGCAGCAGCTGACCGTCCCCGCATACCGCGTGCCGGTTCTCAGCTTCTGGCTGCGCATCGACCCACAGACCCCGGCGACCATGGGCTTCCGTGAGCTGGACGTCGAGGCGACCGCACCGGACGGCAAGTCGTACCTGCTGACCAGTCGCACCAACAAGGACTCGAGCGGCGCCTACGAGAAGGTCACCCTGACCCTCCCCGACGCGTTCTACTCCTCGTCGGACCAGCAGGTGAACCTGTCGTTCCTCGCGGTCGAGGACAGCTCCAACAAGCTGCCCTTCCTGGTCGACGACGTGACGATGGACTTCCGTCTCAAGGTCTTCCGTCCCTGGATCCCGCCTGTGATCCTCCGCCCGGCGACCGGGCTCTGACCGTCCCGGGCTCCCGTCCGCCGAGGCCGCGTGAGCAGCCTGCCACGGCCGGCCACCCTGCGGCCGGGAGCCCGACACGACCCCAACCCCGACGCCCACACCGACGACCCGGCCGGCGGCACCCGGGCCACCACGTTCCGCAGCCTCGCCGGCTCCCTCGCCGGCTCCCTCGTCGGCACCCCGACCAGCGCGCCGTCATGGCAGCCCACCTCACGGACCCCGACTTCGACGCCCGCCTCGCACCGCCGCCCTGGGCCGTCCGGGATGCGGACGCATCCACGGCACCCACCCCGAAGCCCAGTCACTCCAGTCACTGACAACCATCCGACCTGCACAAACACCCGGTGGCCGAACACCCGGCAGGCGGATCCGGCAACGGGGCCGCGGCCGTTGCGCCACCCGCCCGGTGCGGAGTTGTGCCGCTCCAGGGACTCCACAACTCACCGATCCCTCACAGGCGCGTCCGGGAGCAGCGGCACCAGTTCCCCGGGCCTGTGGCATCGGATCTCGACCGTTTGCCGCTGAAGGTTGACAACCGGAGGATGTGACCCTGCGCTTCGAAGGTTGAGCGGGACGACCTGTAGCGTCCGTTGGACACGTAGACGGCTTGCTCGGATGGTGCCCCGGGCCGGGCCGTCGGGGAACGAATGGTGTGCGGCCTGCGGAGCCTGGCAGGATCGGCAGATGCACCGCTTCCACTTTCGCGGCTCTCGGACCGGGACCTGGCTCCTGCTGCTGGTCTGCGGCGCCGTTTTCGGCTTCGTGCGGGACAACCGGCCGCAGCTGCCGGCGGAAGGGCGTCTGAGCAGGATGGGCCTACGGACCGTCAGGATCTGGAGGTCTGTGAGTTCTGCGGTAGGCGGGAGCCCAGGACCGCGCACGGCAGGCGCCTCGAGTTTGCCCGAGGGCTGGTTGGCCGTGGAGATCGACCGCCGGGCCGCCGAGGTGCTCTGCCGTACGTACTGCTCCGAGGACCATCTGCGCCTGGATCTCGCAGGCCCGCTTCCCACTCCGGAACCCTTCCAGGAGGAGGAACCATGGGACGGGGCTCCTCGGACCGCCGGTGACCGTCTGGCCGGCCTCGCCTGGAGCGTGGGCTGTGGCTCGTGGGCGGGTTTCTGTTGCTCGGATGCGTGCTGGCGGTGCGGTTCCTGGCCGGACTGCTGTAGCGGACAGTCCCGCCTGTAGTCGCAGCGAATCATCGGCACCGCCCCTGTCCACATCCCCGCCCCGCCCGTCACCGGCCCGGCACCCGGCAGGCGGCGGCACGAAGCAACGCCCCGACGCGGCGGTCGGCCGCAGGGGCGGGGGCGGCGACGGCCGGGAACAGCGGGCGGTGCGGGCCCCGGCCCCCGGCGGGGAGAAGTGCGGGCGGGAGCAGCAGGCGGCCGCCACCGTCCGGGCCCGGCGACCAGCAGCAGGAACTCGCTCTCCCCCGGGCACGCGGGCACCCGGCGGGCCGGACGACCAGGCGTATCAGGACCGGCACCGCCACGGACCCGGCGCACTCTCCCGGCGGCATTCCCGCCGAATTCCGAACCGCTCTCTCCGGGCCTGTTCTCCCGGCAATTCACTACGAATTGTGCGACGGAATCCGGCAAGCGTCTCCGACGAACCGTCAATTCGAAGGCCACCCGGACGACCCTCGGCGTCCCCGGGGACCGCCCTACGCCCTCCTTCCCGCAGACGGCACCGCGAACACCCATAGCGACCGGACCCGGACCTGGAACGACGACCGTTCCCGTCCCCGTCCAGTCCCCCGCACCGCACACCTGCCGGCACCCGCCCGGCCGACACCGGGACCAGGCCGCAGGCGGGAGCGCGCCGCCGGTGCACCGCCACGTTGGACCCATCCCTCGGGCGCGTGCCGGAGGACGCCGGCCCGTACCTCCCGGATTCTGCACCGGCACTCCGGTCCTCGCCTCGGCAGCGCAGAGGACCACCGCGGTCCTCTGCTGCCGTCCGAAACGCCCAACCCCAAACGGCCCAGGACTCCTCCCCGGCACAGACCCAACGCTGTCCGCAGCCCGATGTCGGGTCCGCCGTGCCTCTGACGCCTCGCTACCACCGACGGTAGAGCGTCCGCAGCCACGGCTCGCGGACTGCGGCCATCCGCTCCAGGGTGTTCGCGTACGCCTGCCACGACGGCTCGACCGGATACGCCGGCCGCGGCGGCAGCAGGTCGTCAGGCTCCCAGCCCTCCGGCAGGCCTCCGCGTGTTCACCGCCTCCACCGTGCGCCGCCGGCGATCACCCGGGCCACCGGCCTGGCGCACTCCGCGCCTTGCCCGTTGCCGCCGCCCGCCGCGCGCATCCGCAGCCGGCTCCGGACAGCGTCGGCCACATACCCGGCGACCTGCCGGAGGATTCCCGGCTCCGGCACCTGCTCCTCGGAGACTGGCGCGGCGGTACGCACCGGGCTGATGCGGAGCACCAGCCGCAGCACCTCGGGATCGCGCCCAGTTCCGGTCGGGCTACCTTGCTAGCATCCTAGCAACGAACTAGGCTGCACTCGTGGGCGATGAGGAAGTCAAGCAATTCAACGTGTACCTGCCGATCGGGCTGATCAAGCAGGTGAAGTACCGCGCCATCGAGTCGGGCATGTCGCTGTCGGCACTGGTCGCCGAGGCGCTGCGTGCCTACCTCGACGACGCCCATGGGCAAGAGCGCCAATCGACCGAGAAGGAGGCCTGACATGGCGACCGAGGGAATCGAGACCCTGTTCCTGGAGACCCACAACTGGGGCAAGGCGGCACGCTTCTTCCAGGCACTGGGTTACGAGCTGGAGTTCGAGACGGGCCACAGCTCCGGCCAACTCCGCAACGGCGACGGTCCCTGCGTCTTCATCGCGGAGGTCCCCGAGGACCGGGAGCCTCAGCTGCAGGTCGTGCTGAAGGTGCCGGACGCGGACGCGTTCCGTGCCGATCCGGCCGTCGAGGTGGTCACGCCGTTCGAGGACACCCACTTCGGGACCAGGCTGATGACGGTCCGCGACCCCGACGGGCGACTGTGGAGCCTCCAGGCTCCGGTCAAGAACTGACGGCGACGAAGAGAGGGAACACCATGGCAGACGAACCGACCGCGGCGCCGGACGGCACCGCGGTGCGGACCGCCCTCTGGCGGGCGATGCACGCGCAGGTCGACCGGCCGCCCCACGTGTTCGAGGACGAGATCGGCCTGCGGCTGGCGGCCCCCGACGAGGACTGGCGCCGCCGGCCCGACATGGACCCGTACCTCACCAGCGCGTTCCGGGCGGCCATGGCAGCCCGCGCCCGGTTCATCGAGGACCTGGTCATCGAGCAGGCCGACCGCGGCGTCACCCAGTACGTCATCCTGGGAGCCGGGCTGGACACCTTCGCCCAACGCAGGCCGGACACCGCCTCCCGCCTGCGGGTCTTCGAGGTCGACCAGCCCGGCCCGCAGGCGTGGAAGCGCCGTCGGTTGGTCGAACTGGGCTACGGCATCCCCGACTGGCTGCAGCTGGTGCCGGTCGACTTCGAGGCGAGCGAGGACTGGCTGAGGAAGCTGATTGCCGTCGGCTTCGACCCCGGCCGGCCGGCGTTCATCGCGTCCACCGGCGTCACGATGTACCTCACCGAGGACGCCACTGCGGCCACCCTGCGCCAGGTCGCCGGGCTCGCCCCCGGTTCCACACTCGCGATGACCTTCCTCCTGCCGCCCGAACTGCTCGACGAGGCCGATCGCCCCGGCCTACAGGCGAGCAGGGAAGGAGCGCGAGCATCCGGAACGCCGTTCATCAGCTTCTACACCCCGGAGGAGATGCTGACCCTCGCCCGCGAATCCGGTTTCGCGGACGCCCGACACGTGTCGGGGGCTTCGCACGCCGGGCGCTACTTCACCGATCGCACCGACGGCCTTCGCCCGTCGACCGGAGAGGACGTGCTGCTCGCCGCCACCTGACCCTCGTCGACCCGTCGAATCGGGCACGGATGGTCCAGCCGGCCGTCCGCCTCGGCGGCGGCCCGGCGCCCGGCGGCGATGCCGGCGGGCCCCTTCATCACGTGGCCTCACCGACCAAGCAGCAGAGTGCCGGGGAAGGGTCCTGGACACGCATCAAGAAGTGGCCGCGTTCATCCGTACGTGGCTGGGGACGTAGCTGTACGCCGACAGCAAACCGAACTGGAGCGCGCGGCGAACAACTCTGCGCAGCTGGTGCTGCTGCACATGCCGGACACCTGCAGCGGCGCGAGGTCACCGGGGGTGGTGTCGCCGACATCGTCGCCCTTGGCGCGGGTTCGCCGGCTCCGCGGGAACAGGGCGGGAGGGTGGTGCGGTGCCGCCCGCCTCGTTCCCGATCGCCTCGCCCGGCGTCGGACGGGCCGCGGCCCGGCGGCCCGCGATGGCTGACTGCGGCCGAGGCCGCTTCGAGGCCTCCCTCGGCCGGTACCCCTGTCCGGCCGCGTCGCCAGGCCGGGGCCGGACCTGACGACCCCACAGGCGCGCGGCTCGGGGGCGGAGGACGCACCGTCAGAGCCAGGCCCACGGGCGGGCCGCGGGCGGGCGCGGGCCGGGCCGAGCACACGGTCGCCGTCCTCATCGAACGGCAGATCGCCACCCCTGGGTGTTCGGGCTGAGAACGACCGGCCAGGCTGCCTGGGGCACGGCTTCCTGGCCGGTCACTGCCTACGACTGAGTCGTTTCAGACGAGCGTCGGCGTTGAAGCGGGCAGGTAGGGGGTCAGGTTGCGCCACGCGCGCTCGATGTACTCCTCCTTCTCCCCGACAGGGGCGACATAGTGCAGTGCGCTTTCGGCGGCGTCGTGGCCCTCGAGGCGGGCGATGATCCAGGCGGCGAGGTAGTGCGAGGCGAGGCAGCCGCCGGCGGTGGCGATGTTGTCCTTGGCGTAGAAGGGCTGGTTGAGCACCTCGACGCCGGCGGCGATGACCCAGGGCTTGCTGGTCAGGTCGGTGCAGGCGGGGATGTCGTCGAGCAGGCCGAGCTTGGCCAACACGAGCGCGCCGGAGCACTGCGCGGCGATGAGTTGGCGCGAGGGGTCCAGGCCGCGCAGGATGTTCATGATCGCCTGGTCTTCGACGACCTCCCGCGTGGCGATGCCGCTGCCGACGATGACGGCGTCAGCGGCGCACGCCTCCTCGAGAGTGGACATCTGCTCGATGACCACCCCGTTCATCGAGGTCACCTTGGGGCCGGGGGTGGCGATGGTGACGCGCCAGTCGTCGGACTTGATGCGGTTGAGTACACCGAGCGCGATCAGGGAGTCGAGCTCGTTGTAGCCCTCGAAGGTGAGGATGGCGATGTGCACGGCGACTGTCCTTCCGGATGGGTGGGTCCTGACGGTAAGAACCCGCGCACAGGACAGTCAAAGAATTGTCATGGATACAATGCGGTGCATGGCAGCCTCGCGGTACAAAAGCCTGGTCGACGCGCTCGCATCCGACATCCGGACAGGCCGGCTCGCCGCAGGCGCGCGGCTGCCGACACACCGCAGGCTCGCTGCCAGCGAAGGCATGGCCGTGGTGACCGCGACCCGGGTATACGCCGAGCTGGAAGCGATGGGCTTGGTAAGCCGGGAACAGGGCCGCGGCACGTTCGTGCGTGACATCGCCGTTCCCGCCGGTCACGGCAGCGATCAGCAAGTCGTCGCCACGGATGCGGTCGACCTCAACTTCAACTATCCGTCGCTGCCCGGCCAGGCCAATCTCCTACGGCAGGCTCTACGAGAGGTGGCCACCTCTGGTGAACTCGACTCGCTGCTGCGCTACCAACCACATCGAGGGCGTCCCCAGGACAGAGCCTCGATCGCGCGGCACCTGAGGCGTCGAGGTATCTCCCCCGACGCGGATCAGATCCTCATCGTCAACGGGGCGCAGCACGGCCTGGCCATCACCGTCATGGCCGCGCTCAACGCCGGCGACGTCGTCGCGGTCGACGCACTCACCTACCCGGGCTTCAAGGTGCTCGCGCATGCCTTTCATCTCGACCTGGAGCCCATAGCCGCAACTGCCGACGGGCCGAATCTCGATGCCCTCGAGAAGCTGTGCGCGACCCGCCCGGTGCGCGCGATCTACACCATGCCGACCTTGCACAACCCTCTGGGGTGGGTCATGCCGGCAACCGACCGCACCCGTCTGATCGAGATTGCCCGGCGGTACGGTCCGCTCATCATTGAAGACGCCGCGTACGCCTACCTGGTCGAGGATCCTCCACCACCTCTGGCTGCCAGTGCACCGGACATCACCATCTACGTCTCGGGACTGTCCAAGAGTGTCGCCACCGGCCTGCGGGTCGGCTTCGTCGTTGCCCCACCGTCCAGGGCGCCGTCGCTCGAGCGGGCGATTCGGGTGACTACCTGGAACACCCCGGCCCTCACCACCGCGATCGCCTGCCGCTGGCTCGAGGACGGCACCGTGGACCGCTTGGAAGCGCAGAAACGAAGTGACGCCAAGGCCCGCCAAGCACTCGCCAGACACGAACTGGCAGGCCTACCACTCATCAGCCACCCCTCGTCCTACTTCACATGGCTGACGCTGCCCGACAACGCCCGCGCCGATCGCCTGACCGCCACCCTCGCGCGTCAGCACATCTCGGTAAGCACGGCGGAGCCCTTTGCCACCTCGAACCACACACCACAGGCGCTCCGCCTCGCACTCGGCTCGACCGATCTGGACAGTCTCCAGTCGGCGCTGCGCACAGTGCGACGAGTCGCTATCGAGGACGCCTACGCCTGAACTCCACTCGACCAGCCGATTCCCGACAACCCGGGCCAAGGTCGCCAAGTGGCGCCACAAGCTCCAGGCGTGACAACCGAACCCGGTGAAGGTCTTCCGCCGCTGTGCGACGAGCACCGCGGTACGGGACGGCAGGTCCGGCGGACGGTGCCGGGAGGCCCGGCGGCAAGGAGCGAGCCACGCGCCCGCCAGGGTCGACGTCGGCCGCACCGCACAGGTGCCGTCTCTCGGCACGACCGCGGCCGCTCACCGACCGGTCGCACGGAGCGGGACGGCCCGAGTCCGTGGGCCAGGGTCAGGCGGCCGGGGCACCCGGCGCGGCTGCGGCCAGCCGGGCCAGGGTGGTGCGGATGCCGGCGCGGTTGACCTCGATGCGGCGCGCGGGGCCGGTGCCGGCGAAGACCAGGCCCAGCAGTTCGGCGGCGCGGGCGCCGCGGCCGGTGCGCAGGTCCTGCCAGGACTCGGTGACCCGGGTGCCCGCGCCCTCGGGCTCGAAGCGGTACCGCCAGCTCGCGATCGGCAGGCCGAGCACGCCCACGTCGAAGGTGAACTCGGCGCCCGGCGCGGCCACCGCAACCCGGCCCGTGGTGAACCACACGAACAGGCCCCGCCGGTTGAACCCGACGAACCGGGTGCCGGGCCGGGCCGTCGGCCCCGACAGCCAGACCCGGCGGCATTCCGGGCTCCACCGCCCCATCGCCCGTAGGTCCGCCACCAGCCGGTAGACGGCTTCGGGAGCGGCGTCGACCAGGATGGACTCCTCGATCTCGAACTGACGCGACATCGGCTTCTTCCTGACGAAAGGGGTACCCGGCGGACCCGTCCGGGCTCGGGGTGCCGTCAGCCGCGGGCGGCGACGAACAGGCTCTGCGAGGCGCGGCCGATCGGGCCCCGCTCGTCGTGGAGCCCGGCCTGAGCCGTGCCGATCCCGTCCGGGGCGACGGCGGTCAGGGCGTCGATGCAGACCCAGTCGCCGACAGGATGGCGGTGCAGGTTCACCGTCAGGTCCGGGTTGACGAACAGGTGCGAGGTGAAGTCGAGTTCGTTGCTGACCCCGTTGATGGAGTCCGCCGCCACCAGCACCCGCTCCAGCGGGTCGGTCTTCTCCCCGGCCACCAGGGGCACCCGCATCCGCAGCCAGCAGGCGGCTGGCCCCCGCTCCAGGAAGGACCCGGCCGCGAACCGGAACTCCATGGCGGTGTGGTAACCCTGCTCCCAGGGCACGGCGAAGAACGGCTGCGGCCGACAGCGCCCGACCGGGGCCACCACGGGCTCCGGCGCGACCCCGGGCACCGAGCCGGGCACCGTGCGGATGCTCAGCGCGGTCGCCCGCATGACCTCCGTACCACCGTCCACCGCCAGCGAGACCCCCACCAGTTCCACGCTGCGCCCCGCCCGCAGGACCCGGGTCGCCACCGTCAGCGGCCGCAGCGGCACCGGCCGCAGGATCTCGAAGGTCATCCGGGCCACCCGCAGGTCCTCCCGGGCGCCCCGGCGCAGCAGCACCGCCCGGCCCAGCAGGGCGGCGGGCGGCCCGGCGTGCTGGCTGTCCGCGTCCCACGGCCCCCGGGTGTACCCGGTGGGGGCGAACCGCTCGTGCGAGAGCTGCTCGAAGAACGCCTCGGCCTCACTGCCGGTTCCGGCCATCGTCTGTCTCCTGTCGGTCGCCTGCAGCAGGCTACTGGCTGGTAGCCACCGCTGTCCCGGGTTCCGGCCACCCGTCCCTCCTCGGAAGTCCTCGGCACTCCCTGCGACGGTGACGGCCCCGACCTGGAAGGACGCACGTGAAAGACGCCGGCGAAACCCGCCCCGACGGACGATCAGCGGACCCGGCAGTAGTAGAACATCTGCAGCAGCTGTCTGATCCGTCTATCGTCGCCCGCTCTCACCGTCGCCACGGTGCTCTCGATCAGAAGCAGCGCGGGCGTCGTCATGCCTGCCCGGCGCCGCCGATCGGTCGTCGGCCCCGGCCTGGTCAACCACCATGTCCGTTCGTCCATCAAACAGGTACTCGGCAGGCCGCCTGATGTCGGGCGGATCCGTGCCGGGGTGCAGGTGCGTGGTGAGAAACCCCCCGGCTCTTTGGGGTACCGGGGCCGCGGGCGGTGTCGAAGAGTGTGGCTATGGACACCATCGAGAAGACTCGAATCGCAGACAACCGAGAGAGCGTGCGTGCCTTCATCGACGCACTGTTCACCAAGCGCGACCTCACGGCGGTCGACGTGTACCTCGCCGAGGACTTCCTCAACCACGACCCGCCCGTCGGTTCCGGTACCAGCCGTGAGGGCATGCGCAGGGCCGGGGCCGGTGCCCTGTTCCGCGGTGCTTTCCCGGACTGGCACTCCACGACCGACTTCCTCGTCGCCGAGAACGACATGGTCGTGGAACTTCAGCGCCACCGGCACTCAGCTCGGCGAGATCTTCGGCCCACCGGGCGCACCGTCACGCTTCGTGGGATCAATATCTTCCGGCTCCGGGAGGGCCGCATCGTCGAGCGCTGGGCCGGCTCGACGCTGGGGCTGCTGCGCCGGCTCGGGCTCGCCCAGGCCCGGGGTAGTCGGGAGTAGAGTCGTGTTTGTGGCAGGTGCGGCCGTGGAACGCCGACTCGCCGACATCGAACGACGATGCCGCAGCGGACTGGACTCCACCGAGCCGGGCACGGAGATTCTTGGCCGTCTGCGCCGGGTGGTACCGGCGGAGGCGGCCTTCTTCGCGACCGTCGTTCCGGTGACCCTGCTGTTCACCTCGGCGACCGCCGAGGACCCGCTGGGTCCCGCGACGGCGCTGTTCCTCGACGACGAGTTCGGGTGGGCGGACGTCAACAAGTTCGCCGGCCTTGCCCAGGCGGCGGATCCGGTCGGCTCGTTGGACCGGGCCACCGAAGGCAACCGGACGGACAGCGCCCGCTACCGGGAGGTCATGGCCCCCTCGGGCTCGGCGACGAACTGCGCGCCGCGCTGGTCACCGGGCACCGCTGCTGGGGCGTGCTCTGCCTGCACCGGAAGGCCTCCTCCTCGGGCTTCACCGGCGAGGAACTCGCCCTGGTCCGGCGTATCGCTTCGGTGCTGGCGACCTGTCTGCGCACGGCGGTGATCGCAGCACCGCCTTCAAAGGCCGCCGCCGGCCCGGACGGGGTGGGTCCCATCCTGCTCGCTTTCCTTGGTAGCTGGCGAGGGCCGGGGTGGTGATGGACTGCCAGTCCAGGGTGATGGGCGTGCCGCACCTGTCATTGGTGCGCACGGCGTACTCCAGGCTGCCCGCGGGGAAGGGGATCTTCTGGGGGCTGGCGTACTTGACCTTCAGGATGTGGTGGCCGTCGCCGTTGAAGTGCCAGTCCGCGGTGCCGCGGTCGGCGAGCAGCGCGAGATCGTAACGGTCCGGGTAGAAGGGGCGCGAGCAGGACAGGTCGTCCTCGTTGCGCAGGAAGGACATCAGCAGGACCCCGAGGGTGTTGAGGTCTGCCAGCCATCCCGCGAGGTCGGCGCCGGGAAGTCCGCTGCCCTGGTCCGGCCCACATTGGTCGCCCCTGATGATCTGTCACCGGATCATCCTCCCGGCCCGGCGGAGGCACTGCTACCTCAGGGCGTCGGCGCAGTCGCTCGGCGCCCGGTTCATAGCGATCCGCCCATTTCCGCGCGCTTTGGTGAGGTTGCGACGTCGCAACGCGTCAGCGTCGATTTGGTGCCACTGGCGGCGCCCGTCCGGCCCGTTGGCCGCGCGTCAGCTTGAGATGCGGGCTTCGATGCCGTCGAGGAGGAAGTCGAGGCCGGTCCGGAAGGTCTGGTCAGCGTCTAGGTGAGGGCCATCGCGTACGACCGTGGCCAGCGCCGGGAATCGGCCCGTTGCGAAGGTCCGCTCCAGATATGGCCCGAAGGCGGCCTGCCACTGCTCCTTGTCCATCCCGGTGGCCCGCTCGGCGCGCCGCTCGGTGATCTCCCGGCGCACCGCGCCGGTCACGTACGCATTGACCGCGGCGATCGCCGGCACGGCGGTGTCCAGGTCGACGCCGCCCATTGCGGCCACCACGGCCTCCCCGCAGGCCAGCGTGTGCGGTCCGAGCTGCGGGCGCCCACCGATCAGGTCGGCGAACCATGCGTGCCGGTGGGCGGCCTTCCGGGTGGATTCGGCAAGGGAGTGCAGCACCTCTCGCCAGCCGTCTCCGGTCGGCCGGATCTCGGCGTGGACAGCATCGACCATCAGATCGAGCAACTCGTCCTTGGTGTCGATGTAGCCGTACAGCCGCATCGGCCCGACGCCCAGCGCGGCGGCGACCTTGCGCAGCGACACCGCCTCCAGGCCGTCCGCATCGGCCAACCGGATCGCCGCTCGTACTATCCGCTCCCGGCTCAACGTGGCCGGCACCGGCCGATCCGGCGGCTCCGGCCTCTCCCACACCAACATGTCGCCGACACTATCGCGAGTGATACGGTGACATCAGCGATACAGTGTATCGATCAATGCGATGAATCGGGGGCAGTCATGACCATCGCCATCGTCGGAGCCGGCCTGGGCGGCCTGGCCCTCGCCCGTGTGCTGCACGTGAACGGCATCGACGCCGTCGTGTACGAACGCGAACCGTCGCGCGGTGCGCGCGGCCAGGGCGGAATGCTCGATCTGCACTCCGGGACCGGGCAGCGGGCGATACGCGAGGCCGGCCTGATCGACCGGTTCCACGCAATCGCCCGCCCCGAAGGCCAGGATCTGCGCCTCCTCGAGCCGGACGGCACCCTGCTGCTGCAGGAGGACACGCCTGACGACGCACCGCTCGAGCGACCCGAGGTCGACCGTGCCGATCTGCGCGACCTGCTGCTGGACTCCCTCCCCGAACACACGGTGCGCTGGGGGCATGCGTTCGAATCCGCCGACAACGGACTGCTGCACTTCGCCGACGGCAGGGGTGCGACCTACGACCTGTTGGTCGGCGCCGACGGCGCGAACTCCCGGGTCCGCGCACTGCTCACCGACGCCCGACCGGCGCACACCGGCCAGAACGTCGTCGAGCTCGGCATTCCCGACATCGACCGCACCCACCCCGGCCTCGCGGCGATGGTCGGGCGCGGCAACTACTGGGTGCTCGGCAACGGGCAATCCTTGTCGGCGCAGCGGAACGGCGACGGCCGCGTACGCGTCTACCTCAGCTTTCACAACACCGCCGAGGACTGGTTCGCCGCCAGCGGGATCCCGTTCGACGACCCGGCCGCGACCCGGGTGCGGCTGATCGACCTGTTCGCCGACTGGGACCCACGGGTCATCGCACTGATTGCTGCCTGCGACGACACGATCCTGCCGCGGTCGATCAGCACTCTCCCGGTCGGCCTGACCTGGCCGTCGACGCCGGGCGTCACGCTGCTCGGCGATGCCGCGCACCTGATGCCGCCGGTAGGGCAGGGCGCCAACATGGCGCTGCTCGACGGCGCCCTGCTCGGCCTCGCGCTGGCCGCGCACCCGGACGACTTTCCCGCTGCCGTCGAAGAGTACGAACGCGAGATGTTCGAACGCACCAGCGCTGCCGGCCGACAGTCCGCGCACGTCCAGGAAATCCTGGCGTCGCCGGACGCCAGCCAGAAGATGCTCGCATTCTTCCAACCTGCCTGAATGTAACCGAATACGACGAGGCAACCGGCCCAGGACTTCGACGTAGTCGCGTGACGTCAGGTTCGTGACGGTCTGTCGGGCAGGTAGCTCTGGCAACGGAAGCACGTACGGCTTCCAAGATCATGGAGGTCCTTAACCTCGATCTTGCATGACGGCTCGTCAGCTCGGCTGGCGGGCCGTTTCTGCTTGTCCGGGCTGGGACTTCTGCCTGTAGGAATGCCGAGGGCCCGACTGGTGCGTCGGGTGGGCGCCGGGTTCCACGACTCCGGAAGTGTCCGCTGCTCGTCGGGATGGGGTGATGTCGCTGGTCAGCCGGGGTTCAGCAGGGCGTGCAGGCGGGCGAACGCGCTGGTGATCGTGTCGGTCCAGGGCCAGCGGCGGGCCAGGCGGGGGTAGCGGCGGCGGCCGGTGGTGACGAGCTGGGCGGCGGCGGAGAACAGCCGCAGCCGCAGGCGCTTGGGCTCCCACCGTCGGGCCTGGCCGGTCAGGGCGAGCATGGGCATCCAGGCGAGTAGGTCGAGCGTGATCTGGATGACCTCCAGCCAGACCTGGTTCTGGGTGGCCTGGTGGAGGGGCAGGTTGCGCAGGCCGGTGTCGCGGGCGGCGCGGATGCGGTCCTCGGCGCGGGCGCGCCGGCGGTACCGCAGCTCCAGGTGCGCGATCGGGGCGCCGGTGGTGCTGGTGGCGAAGCAGACACCTCAGGCGCGTAACTCGTCAAGCTGCGACAGCGAGTTCGGTTGGGTAGGCGGTGTGTTCATCGAACAGCGTGTCGCTTTGGAGGCAGTGGTAGAGCTGTCCGAGCATGCGGTTGAAGAGGTTGCGCTGAGCGGCGGCGTGCCAGTCTCCGTGGTCGTCGCGGCGTCGGCGGTAGTGGGTTTTGGCACCAGGTGAGGCGGTGATGGCGGCGAAGGCCCAGAGGTAGCCAGCGTGGTTGAGGCGGTCGTTTTTGACCCACCTGCGGGTGATGCTGGACTTCTTCCCGGAAGCCCTGGTGATGGGCGAGGCGCCCGCGTATGCCTTCAGGCCGCGGGCGTTGGCGAACCGCTTGCGGTCGTCTCCGATCTCGGCGAGCACCCGGGCGCCGAGCTGCGTGCCGAGGCCGGGGAAGCTGAGGATGATCTCAGCGTCCGGGTGCTGAGGGAACGTCTCCTCCACCGCCTTGGCGAGATCGTCTGCGGCCGTGCAGGCGGCCTCCAGTTGGAAAAGGAGGGCGAGCGTCTGCTTGCCGAGCGCGTCCTCGACCAGCGGCGGCTGGTGGGCCCAGTCGGCCCGGAAGGCCTCCCGGAGCCGCTCGGCCTCGGCGTCGATGCCTCGCTGGCGGCCGGCCCGCTTGAGTGCGGCCTGCAGCTGCGTGCGGGTCAGACGCGCTGCCTTGGCCGGTGTCGGGGCTGCTTTGAGGAGCTCGTGGGCCTCGCGCCGGCAGAGCCCGTTGCGCCAGGGGTCGAACGCTGCCAGAGCGGAGGGGTAGTACTCGCGCAGGAGGGATCGGAGTTGGTTGGAGATCTGCTGCCGGTTCCAGGTGGCATCCTGCTGAGCGCGGGCGAGCACGGCGACGGCGCGGCCCAGGTCGCTGTCCTGAGGCAGGGGCCGGTGGGCGTGCATGTCGGTGCGGAGGATGTTGGCCAGCACGAGGGCGTCGCCGGGGTCGGACTTCTTGCGGGAAACGGAGTGCCGGTCGCGGTAGCGGGCGGCGGCCATTGGGTTGATCGCGAAGACTTGCCGCTTGCCGGTCCTCAGCACGGCCACCAGCAGGCCGCGGGACGTCTCGATCGCGACCGGGACCGGGGATTCCTCCGTGTCGCCGTACTCGACGAGCAGATCGAGCAGGATCCGGTAGCCGGCGGTGTCGTCGGTGATATGGCGCTTGGCCAGTAGCTGGCCGCTGTCGTCGACCAAGGCGACGTCGTGTGTCTTCTCCGCCCAGTCGATGCCGCAGTAGATCAAGGTTCCTCCCAAGTGCGGTTTGTGCTGGTCACGAGCTCATGCGGGCCACGCAGCGACCTAATCCCAGGACTCAGCACGAGGGCCGGTCCGCCACCTCAGTAGCCGTTCGTGGCACCAGCTCACGCCACGGGCCTCGGTCTATGCGGGAGCTCGAATCGGCTCGGGCTTATCGAGAGGTCATCGTGATGCGGGCTCGCACCGCCAACGTCAACGAGTTGTCAAGTGTTGGGTGTTGATGTCCGGAGTGCCCGACGCTGCCAATTTCCGCTGGTGCGATCAGCGCCCGGTGGAAACCAGGCATTCGTCCGCACCTCCGGACATCAAGACCGTCACCTTGTGGTGGTGGGCCGCGAGGACACCGAACGTCGCGCGATCTGCTTCGAGGCGTCGAGGCCAGGTCAGACGTGGGCGTCCGTCCGGTGCTCACGCAGCCCACCACCACTCGAACAGTCCGCTCGGCTACCCGCCCCGCCGGACCGCTCTTAACTCCGGATTAGGTCAGGCGCATGCCGTCGGCGTCAGTGAAGCGCAACTGTGCTCCGGAGTGGGGCCGTTCCTTGCGGACGATCAGCCGCATCCCCTTCGGCCAGCCCGTGAGGACATCGCCTGCGAGTTCGGCGGCCCAGGCGCCGTCGCGGACCTGGCCGCCGGGTTCGACGGCCGGGTCCAGCCGTGGCCGGGATCTTCAGCACGGCCTGGTGGATGGCGTCGTTGATGGTCATCCCGACCGAAACGGACAGCCATCGGCCTCGTGTGGTGCGCCAGTTGAGGAAGTCGTGGGTGCCGGCGGCGGAGTCGGTTCGGATCAGGGTTCGGCGTCCGCGCCGGTACTTCTTCGGCAGTTGGGCCAGAGCCGTCCGGGCCGCTTCGATGTGGTCGGCGGCCGTGTTGCTGCCCGCGTTCCCCGGCCGCAGCAGCCCGGCGACCGGCTCTCCGGAGCCCTCGCGGCCGTGGTCGACGAACGCGAACAGCGGGTGATGGCCGAACGTCTTCTTCCAGGTCTTGGCCGCGTCCTGCTTCTCGGAGTGCGCGAGGACCAGCACGCCGTCGATGTCCACGACCGCCTCGCCGCCCGCATCCGGGGCCGCCTCGCCGGCCGACCGCCAGACCCGCTCACGGACTTCGGCCCGCGCCCGCCGGATCGCCGCGAGTGCACGGGGCCCGGCCCGAGGCGAGGGCGTCGACCAGTCGGGAGACGGTCGGATCGGAGGCCACCGGCCCGAACACGGCGGGCTCGGCCCGCAGCATCGCGAAATCGGCCAGCAGGCCCCACCCAAGGGCCACCGCGAGCACGACGTCCAGCAGGATCCTGCCCGGGTCATGGACAGCCCGTGCCTTGCGCCACGGCGCCAGTGCCGTCGATATCGCCGCGTCCAGCCCTGCCTTGCGGGCGGTCTCGACCAGCAGCAGCGCACCGGACTGCGAGACCGCCCCGCGACCACCGCCCTCGACGCGGACACGCGGGTACGCGGGTACGACCCGCTACGCCTACTCACCTGGATAGTGCCTCCGACCGGAGCGGGAACAGGGACCTCAACAATCCTCATTCTCACTGGTCAGAGGCCCTTTCTGCTTTCCTGACCACCCGTCGGACAGCTGGCCTCATGAAAGCCCGAGGTTGACCCATTCTGCGCTCGTCTCCTCGGTCGGGTCGCCAGACGAAGCGACCAGATGCCCCCTGGCAGTGAGCTCGATGGCGCCGGTCGCCTCGCCGGATCTTCCCCCTCTTCCCGAGCGCGGCAAAACATCGCCGGCATCCAACGGCGGGCTCGCCGATAAGGCAGGCGGGCATCGGGAGCGCAATGAGCGATATACGGAACGGCGGAATGCATGCCATACGGCCAGCCGTCATGGATTCAGTCGTAGGGCCATAGCTTCACCAAGTAAGTCAAGACTTATCTTTGGGGAACTTTGACCGTATGGTGTTGCTCGAATCGAAGGAGCCCCCTGTTGTCGAAAATGAATGATCCCGCTGTGCGTGCGGTTGAAGCGGAGCGGGATTATGTGTCCTCCTTGTATGAGTTGCTCACCGAGCGGCTTTCCGAGGCGCGAGTACACCGAGCGAGTGTGCTGAAGGCCCCGGCGGACAGCGCCGGTGAGGCATACGAGAGAGAAATCGCCGCCGAGCGTCTGGCCAAGGAAATCGGCCGGCTGGAGGGCGCCGAAAAGGGGCTGGTATTCGGGCGCATCGACTGGACGGATGGCACGGCCCTGCGCATCGGGCGGATCGGACTGCATAGGGAGGAGGATGACCTGCCTCTGCTCGTGGACTGGCGCGCGAACGCGGCGCGGCCCTTCTACGAGGCGACACCGGTCCACCCGATGGACCTGCGGCGGCGCCGGCACCTGCGCCTCGAGGAGCGCACGGTCATCTCGGTGAGCGACGAACTGCTGGACGGGACCGCCCCGACCGACGCGGACGTCGTGGGGGACGGCCCGTTGACCGAGGCTCTGTCGGCACGGCGTACGGGCAGGATGCACGCGGCCGTCGCGACGCTGCAGGCCGAGCAGGACGAGATCGTCCGCTCCGCCCACCGCAAGGTGACCGTGGTGCAGGGCGGGCCCGGCACCGGCAAGACGGTGGTCGCCCTGCACCGGGCGGCCTATGTCCTGTACGCGTTCCCGCGCGCCGCGGAGGAGGGTGTCCTGGTGGTGGGCCCGAACGCCCGGTTCCTCGACTACATCTCCCAGGTCCTTCCCTCGCTCGGAGAGAACAACGTCGTTCTGGCGACCTGCCGGGAACTGGCCGGAGTGTCCACGGACACGGTGGACCCGTGCGATACGGCGCGTCTCAAGGGCAGCTCCGACCTCGCCGACGCCTTGGCCGGCCTGCTGCGCGTCCACCAAGCCCCCGCCGGTGACTTCACCGTGCGGGTCGGACGGGAACTGGTTCACCTGTCCGGCGAGGAAGTCGCCACGGCACGCGACGCCGCCGTGGCAGCCGCACCGGGGCACAACCCCGCGCGCCAGGTGTTCAGGGAGCTCTTGGTCGACGCCGTCACCGATGCGATGCAACGAGACATGGGCGACCTCCTGGAGCAGATCGACGCCGATGCCGAAAGGATGACGGGCATCGACCTCGACCGGTTCACGGGAGCCGCCCAGCGCCGTGCCGAAGGTGCGGCCGACTCGGGTCCGGTCCACGCGCTGGACCTGGACGCCATCCGAGCCGATCTCCTCGACGACGCCGGCGTCGACCGAGCGGTCGAGGTGTTGTGGCCACGGCTGGTACCCGGTGACCTCGTGAAGGCGCTCCTGACGAACGCCGGCACTCTCGCCGAGCGCCTGCCCCGCCTGACCGCGCAGGAGCGGTCCCTTTTGCTGCGCGGTCCGGACGACCCGTGGACCGATGCCGATGTGCCGTTGCTGGACGAGGCGGCGAGCCTGGTCGACGGCCCGCCCGAGCGGACGTACGGGCACGTCGTCGTCGACGAGGCGCAGGAACTGACCGCCATGCAGTGGCGGATGATCGTCCGCCGCTGCCCGGCAAGGGCGATGACGCTGGTGGGTGACTTCGCCCAGGCAGGCCCGGTCGCGACAGCACGCGACTGGAAGGAAGCACTGAGCCCCCACGTCGGACCGCGGTTCAAACTGCACAACCTGACCGTCAGCTACCGCACCACGCAGGAGATCCTGGAGAGCGTCCGGGACCTGCTCACGCGGATCGCTCCGGACCAGAAGCCCACACGCTCACTGCGAAGCGGTGAGAGCCCTCGCACCGTGACCACGCCTCCGGACGGGTTGGTCACCTCCGTCGTTCAGGAACTCCGCGCCCAGAGCACCGCGCACCCGGGCGAGCTTCTGGGAGTGATCTGCGCGGACACCAGGGTGAGCGAGCTGACGGCCCAGGGCATCGCTCACCACGCACGCATCGTGCCGGCGTCCGAAGCACGCGGCCTGGAATTCGACGGGGTCGTCGTCATGAACCCCGAGGAAATCATCACGGCCCGCCCCGGTGGGGAAAGGGACTTGTACGTAGCCCTGACCCGGGCCACCAAGCGCCTCTGCACAATCACCGTCCAGCCCGCCTGACGACTCGGCGCCCGCGTCGTCGCCGCGGGCGCACCCGGCGCGGTACAGACACCGGCCCGCGCGCACGGGGCTGCTCGCCGCCTCACCACTCCTGGCCGCACCCGGCATCACGCGGCCTGGTCCAAGCCGACGACGTTCAGATCCCCTGCCTAGAAACCCGCAGGGCAAACCGGTGGCCGGTGGGGCGGGGCTCGACGGCCCCGACGGGTGGGTACAACGGCACGGAGGCGGGGCGGGGGCAGCGGCCCGAGGAGGAGCAGACCCGGGCCACCCCACCACCCTGGTTCCAGGCGAAGGAGGCTGGCGGCCTGGCGGCCGGACCCGCCGGGTGCCGGGGCCTGACGGCCCAGGGTGGGGCGCCGGCCTCGCACGGCCGCGAAGGTGTCCCACCGTCGCGGCCCGTGCGGCCGAAGCACCGGTGGGCCCCTCCGTGGAGAAAGGGGCCCACCGGTTCGGCTGTCAGCTATGGGCTTCAGGCCGGTCAGTCGGTCTCGCAGATGGCCCAGGCCTTGGTCTGTCCCAGCCGGGCCTGGGTGACCCACGCCCTCCCGTCCTGGTTGGGCCCGTTGGCGATCAGGGCCTCGCCGTCGATGATCCCTCCGCCCCTGTTGAGCGCCGGGTACCAGTCGTAGCCACCGCCGATGAGGTGGGTGCCCTCCGGACAGGTGGCCCGCGACGTCTTGCCGGGGTCGCTCTGGGGCCCGGCCACCACCTGCGTGGTCGCCGCCGCGGCCGTGGACGCCGCCGCCAGGCCGAAGGCACCGGCGGCAAGCAGCACGCCCCACCATCGTGGCTCCGGTACGCAGGCACTTAACGATCATCAGGTCTCCTCAGTCGGTCCGGCTCCTACCAACGGTTGATCTCACACGAACCACCTTGGCAACCAGCCCGGAAGACTGAACCCGGCACGACACGGGTTGACGACCCCCGACCCCGGGGGCTCCTCCGCCGGTACTGCAACCCCGGACCCGGACCTACGGCACCCGGGAGGGGCACGGTGAGCGGGCCCGCCAGGCGGCAGGGCGGAGCACGCCCCGGCACAGCGGCGGGCCCGGACAGCGGGAACGGCGGGAGCAGGCGACGGACCACCCCACGGCACCGCACCATCCCGGCAGCACCCGGGGCAGACAGCGCACAGGGGCCACACCCCGGTCCACGGGCACCCGGGAAGCCGGACGACCAGGGCGGCCGCGAGCGGGCAGCACGGGCGCAGCAGGCCACCACCGTCCCAGGCTCGGCGACCAGGCCCAGCAGGAGTCCGCACCGCAGGACGAACGGGCCGGACCGGACCAAGGGCAGCCAACAGGGTAGGCGGGCGGCAGGTGGCAGAAGCGCCGGGTCCAGGCTCGGGGACTGCAGGAAGTCCCCGACCAGGGGTCGCTAAACACCCTCCTGAACCGGTTCGGGTCCGCGTGAATGGCTCCGAAAGCGCGGCCCCGCCATCACCTCCACATTACGCCGCCACAGCTCACCACCCGTGCGAGGCGCCCCGGGCCCACACACCCCGCACACCCAAGAGCCGGGCCCGCACTGGTCGGTGCGGGGCCGGCTGCTCAGCGCCTGACGCCCACCAGCCCGCAGCTGGCCGCGCAAGCTCCGGAGGGGCCGAGCGGCGGTGTCAGATATCGAGCATCAGGCGCAGGTAGGCGCGGATGTCTGCGGCTTCCTTGTCGGTGACGGTGCCGAGGGGGCGGCCGGTGAGGCGTAGTTCGGAGATGGTGCGGACGTCGTCGGTGCGGGCCCAGCCGGGTCGGTTGAGGCCGGACTGGGCGGAGGTGACGGGGACGTGGTGGGGCAGGCCGCGGTCCTGGGTGGCGAGGGGCACGACGATGGCCATGGCGGTGGGGAAGGACGCGAAGAACGGGGAGGAGACGACGACGACGGGGCGTCGGCCGGCCTGCTCGGAGCCGATGACCGGGGAGAGGTCGGCCATCCAGACCTGCCAGGGGGTGGACTTGCGGCTCACGCCTCACCGCCGCCGAGGCCGTCGCCGGCCGCGCCGTCCCACTCGTCGAGTTCGTTCTCGTAGTCGGCCCAGGCCTCGGGGTCGGCCTGCAGGCGGGCGTAGGCGGCCAGGACGGCGGCCTTGCGGTGCTCGGTGATCAGGTGCGCCACCGCCGCGTTCAGCGTCACCCCGCCGAGGTCGTCGGCCGCCAGGCGGGCGAGGTCGTCCCGCACATCGCTCTGGACCTTTATCGTCGTCAACGTCATACCAGACAGGTTACCCACAGGTATACCGCCCCCCGGTGTTTGCCCGGAACGGCTGAACAGCCACCCGGAGGGACAAGTGGCGATCGATCCCTGGCCGGCCGGGCCGGGTACGGCGCCGATGCTGAGCTATGTGTGGGTCTGCCATCGGTCTGCCTCAGCGCGAGCCAGCTCAACGTCGTACTCGTCGGCGTCGAGGTGAAACTCCAGCGGCCGCGTCGTCTCAATGTCCGGAATCTCCCAGTCCGACCACTGCACGATGCTCCCGAACCGCTGCACGACCACGGACAGGAAACCGCAGCAACCGCCTGTGCACTCGGGCTCCCCCAGCTCCACGCGTCGCGGCTCGCCGGTCGCACGCAGTGGACCGAGGCCATCGGCAGGCAGCACATCGACCGCGTACGGACCACGGCCTCCCTCGCCGACGGCGGACTCCGCGACATCCTCGCCGTTGACCCAGAAACCGCACCTGGGCGGCGAACCGGCGCCCAAGCGGCAGCACCCTGATCTCAAGCCGATCGAACATCAGACCGCCCTACGGCAGCGCCGACACCGGCTTGCGCAGCCTCCTGCCAAGCACCCTTGGAAAGCGACACCCCTGCAATGCGCTACCTCGCTCCAATCTCGCTGGCACGCTCAAGGTCCACGGCCACAGAACAGAAAGATCAAGATCTACAGCCGGAGTACTAACTGGCCTGTGAGCTGAAGAGCGATCACCGGTCCCCGTTCGCGTCGAGCGCGGCGATCCGGCCACAGTTTGGCGATAGTCAGACAGTCCTACGCATTCGCCCCCCGGGTCGGCACGGGCTGCTGTCATGTTCCTTTCATCCCAGGAACTGGGCAACGGAAGGACAGCGATCGTGATCAAGAAGTTGGGACTCGTCGCGGCATCCCTCGGCATGGTGCTCATGCCGCTGGCCGGCACGGCGTCCGCGAAGACCCTCGACGCGAAGCCTGTCACGGACACGGCGGCCCCGGCCGTCGCCGCTCTGAGTTGTGGGTCCGGCTACAAGTGCGACGACGCCGACCCCGGAACCTTCTCCTTCGACCGCACAGACACCGACGCCGACAGGAACGACCCCGGCTGCGCAACGCTGCAGCTTCGTTCGGGCCGTAACAGCGGTTACTGGTACGCGTGGGCACGCCTCCAAGTCGCCTCGGGCTGTGGCCTCTACCAGGGGTGGATAGACCGCTCCTACGACGGCGGCAAGACCTGGCAGCAGTGGCTCGGGCTCTTCCAGACCTACGGTTCCAACTACGGGAACATGTACTACTGGCCGAACACCGCGACGATCCGTGCGTGCGCGGTCCGGACCAATGGCGGCAAGACGATCTGCACGTCCTGGCACTGACACCCGCCGACCAGTCGAGGGATAGGGCTGGTCAGGGTGTGATGGCTTCTGGCATTGCATGACTTCGGAAAGCCGTCAAATGGACCCGCGGGCGGCGATCTGCGACCGGAGTACCGATTGCGGCGAATGCCCCGGCAGCAGATGGTTGTATATGCCGGTTTGATCGACCTGTGATGTTCTGGGTCGGGAATCGGACGTTCGGTCGATGCCGATGTTCGACATGCTGACCGACGCGAGCTACAGCGGAGACCGGATCGCCAGCTACTGCGGCAGCCTTACGGAGAGGCCGGAACTCTTGCGACTCGAACTTCCGTCCCGCCGCTACCGCGTCCAGTCACTGATCATTGACCCCGACGCCGAAACGCAGTTCATGCTGGAGCGCCTGCTGCCCGAATGAGCTCCGCAGTCATCTCCGCGGGTCTGTAGAGCGTCCTGTCGCGGATCAGAGCCCACAGAACGTTGACCCGGCGCCGGGCCGGGGCGAGGACAGCCTGGATGTGCCGATTGCCCTCGGCGCGCTTGCGTTCGTAGAAGCGCCGGGACCGTTCGCAGTGGCGAATGCCGCGCAGCCTGCGGTCCGGCCCGGCCGAGGACGTCGACCGGGCCGGGGCCCGGGTCAGGAGCGGCGCCACCAGGAGCCGCCGGCCTTCGCCGCCGCCGAAGCAGCGGCGTCGGCTTCCGCGTCTGCCCGCTCGCGCTCCGCCCGCTTCTGCTCGGCCTGCCTGGACCGGCAGTCGTCGCACAGCCCGTCACCCCAGCCGGACCAGGCCCGGTTCCACTCGCCGTCGGTGAGCTTGACCGAGCAACGGCGGCAGGCCGGACGCTGCGCCTCGCAATCGGCGGCCTCCCGCTCCCGGCGGGTCTCGGCGGCGGCCTTGCGGTCGACGGCGAGCAGCCGGTCGCCGTCCGGGTTGTCGAGCGCGGCCGTGAGGGTGTGCAGGCCGGTTCGGCCGAAGCGCCGCCGCACCGGGCCGTCGGCGC
This sequence comes from Kitasatospora sp. NPDC050543, assembly GCF_044457565.1. Lineage (NCBI taxonomy): Bacteria > Bacillati > Actinomycetota > Actinomycetes > Kitasatosporales > Streptomycetaceae > Kitasatospora > Kitasatospora sp. NPDC050543. Next base: position 36,019 of record NZ_JBITGZ010000036.1, read on the forward strand.
CTTCGGCCTCGAGCAGCCGCAGCGTGGTGGCGACCACCGGCAGCGCCCGGTGGTAGTTGCCCGCGCTCACCCCCTCCCATGGGTACGGGCGCGGGCCCCAGTACGCCTCGGAACCGGCCTCCACCGCATCGAGGCGACGCAGCAGCCGCTCGTGGTCCAGCTCCGCCTTCGCCGCGAGCTCGGCCTCGGTGGGCGGCTTGTCACCCGGGCGGGCGCGCCTGCGGCCAGGGTGAGGATCAGGGCGACGGGCGGGTCCCTCGTGGCCGGTCACCGGGTAGACGGTGGTCCAGTGCTGGTAGGCGTGGACGGCCGGGCCGCCGCGGCGGGCGGCCTTCGCCTTGACCTTGTCGGCGCCCTTGGCCAGCAGCTCGCACCACGCGGTGTAGGAGGCGATCTTCTCGACCAGCTGGCCCACCGTCATGTTGTCGCGGTCGACCTCCACCAGGAGCACCGGCACCTCGCTGCCGGGGTCGCGCAGCACCAGGTCGGCGTACCGGGCCTGACCGCCCGGCAGCGCGTGGCGGACCTCCGTAGTGAGGGTCAGCGGGGAGCCGTGGCCGGCGCGGACCAGGTGCCCGGCGCAGGCGACGACACCCAGGGCGTGCTCGTCGTCGCCGGCGCTCTCCTCCTCCGGGCGCAGCGCCGACAGCTTCGTGCCGGGCGGCAGGAGGTTGGTGGCCTCGCGGTGGCTGGCCCGTGAGGCACCACAGCTTGCGGCGCCGCGCCCGGCCGTCCTGGCGCACCCTCCCGGGGAACATCATCACTGTCAGGCGTCAGCGCCGGGTGACGCCGGCTTCCCGCGAGAGGTCCGGGTCGTCCGGACCACCGAGGACGAGGATCCGCAAGGCCGTGCCGACGTAGACGGCCAGGAGCCGGACGATCCTGCGGGACGTGCTGTGCATGATGGGTTGCCTGCTTTCCGGGCCGGGGCGCTGGTGACTCTTCGGGTGTCGCCGGTGTCACCAGGAGATGGCGTCGTCCAGCGACTGCTGCCAGTAGGTGACCTTCAGGGATTCGTCCACGTAGGCACCTTGCGCGGGCAGCGACGGGTGGGCGCCCGCGCCAACGCTCTCGTTGCCGGAGGGGCCGTGGAAGTAGACGGTCAGGGGCGTCGCGGTGTGGCCGTTCGAGCTGTTGCTGCCGTCGGTGGAGGACAGGTTTACGGAGGCGTAGCCGGACTCGCCGGGCTTGAGCGTGACGACGGCCTGCGGCTTCGAATCGGTGATGACGGGGGGCACGGACTGGGCCTCGCCAAACTGGACGGCCGGGTAGCCGTAGAGGTAGCAGATGCCGGAGCCGGTGTTGGTGACCGTGAGCAGCATGTGGTTCACGGGGCGGTTCAGCGGGGCGGCGGTGGTCTTGGTGTTGGAGCCCTCGCAGGTGGTCGGTTTGGCGGCCGCGGGGGCTGCGGGGGTTTTCGGCGTGGGGGTGCTGGTGGCGGGCTTCGGGCCGGTGGACTGGGGCGCGGTGGCCGGGGCCTTGCCGGTGGTGCCACCGGTGCTGGCGGACGGGGCGGCGGCGGACATCGAGGGGGCCGTGGGTGAGGCGGGCGCCGTGGCGGGCGCGGTGGTCCTGAGCGACGGGCCGGTTGCCGTCTTGGTGTCCCCGGTGTCGCTGCACGCGGTGATCGAGAAGGCGGCGAGCGCGACGCTCGTGGCGGCGGTGATCAGACGGGTGCGGGAGGTGCGGACGGACATGTGGTCGTGCCCCTTTCGGCATGCGCTCGGGTGGAGCGTCGATCGGATGACCGAAGCTTGCGGAGTGATCCGTCCCAGCCGCCACGTCCAGCGCCACGATGAGTAGGGTGGAACGGCGAATGAGGCTCTGACCAGTGGGAGTGGGTCGAGTCTGGAACGCTGGAATGGGACGCCGGGGGAACGGAGGGGACGGGTGTCGGAAGGCATGGGGGCTGCGGAGGCGGAGGAGTTCGCGCGGCTGCTACGCGAACTCAAGGCCCGCTCGGGTCTGAGCTACGGAACGCTGGCCAAGCGGCTGCACATGAGCACGTCGACGCTGCACCGCTACTGCAACGGCACGGTGCTGCCTCATGAGTACATGCCGGCGGAGCGCTTTGCACGGGTGTGCCGGGCGACCCCGGAAGAGCTCGTGGAACTGCACCGGAGCTGGATCCTGGCGGACGCGGCCCGGGGACGCCGGACGGATCGGGCCCCGGAGCCGACGCCGGCCCAGGTTCAGGTCCAGGCCCCGACTCCGATCGCGCAGCCCCGGACTGACCCGACGGCCCCAGCGGTGGAACACCCCGCAGAGAACAGGGACGGGGAGCCGGTAGTCGAGGTGGTGGCGGAGCCCGCACCGCCACGGCGCCGCCGTAGCGCGCTGATCGCCTCCGCCGCGGCCGTGGCCCTGCTGGCCACCGTAGTGGTGGTCATGCGTCCCGCCGTCTGGGGCGGCGGAAACGATGCGGGCGGCCAGCACACGGCCGGTGCCACCACAGCGGGCCCGGGGGCCGCACCGGAACCATCCGCCGCCGGCCCCGCTGCCTCCACCGCCCGCACTGCGCCCCCGACCGACGGCGCCACGGCAGGCACCGACGCGACGGCGCCCTCGAGTCCGACCGCCGCTCCCACCCCGCCCGGCGACGCGCCCGCGCCGCTTACCGTCGGCACCCGCCCATACCTCTACGCCGACCCGTGCAGCCAGCACTTCCTCGTCAACAGCGCGCCTGCCCAGGTCGGGCCGCCGGCCACCGAGCGCGACGCCCCGCGCTGGGCCGCCGCCTACGGCGCGGTCTCCTCCGGCGAACAGCAGATCGCCCTCACCGTCCAGGGCACCGGAGCGGACACGGTCGTCCTGGAAGCACTACACGTGCGAATCACGGTCAAGGCCGCGCCGCTCGCCTGGAACGACTACTCGATGGGCGTCGGCTGCGGCGGCGGGGTCGACACCAAGTCCTTCGACATCGACCTCGACAGGGGCAGTCCCACGATCACCGTCCAGGGCGGCCAGCGCGACTTCCCGTACAAGGTCAGCAAATCCGACCCCGAGGTCTTCTATGTGACCGCGCACACCAAGGCGCACGACGTCCGATGGGACCTCACATTGGACTGGTCCAGCGGCAACCGCCGCGGCACCATCCGCATCGACAACGGGGGCAACCCCTTCCGCACCAGCGCCGACGTCAACCGCCCCGGCTACGACTACCCGCTGGGCGGCAGCGAGTGGATTAAGCGGACAGACGGATAGCAACCGGTAAAGCAAAGTGGATCAACCAATCGGCGGGGTCGGGTCAGCACCCAGCAGCAGCGCGTCGAACGGACCGGCTCAACGAGCGGGACTCGCCCTCAGCACTTCCCGGACGGCCATCAGAGGTCTTGGGTGTGGGCCCGGTGCGCGGTGTGGGCGGCCTGCTCCGGGGTGATGTGCAGGGCCGCTTCCTGGGTGGCCGGGTCGCCGAGGAAGTAGCCCTCGTACACCGCAACCCAACCGTCGCCTCCGTCGAGGCCACGATCGACTCAGCCGACCTGGTGGCCCTCGCCGAGAACCAGGAGGACCTCCCGCTGGACGCTCCATCCGGCCAGCGCCCAGTTGTAGCCGAACAGGCCCGAATCGAGCGGGATGTGAATGTCCATGCTGCGAGGCAGGCCGCGCAGGCGCGGGTCGCGCGGCACGGTCACCGTCCGGGCCGGGGCCGGATCCTGAGCGGTGCCGGCTGTCTGCCAAGCCAGGCGCCGGTCGACCAGGTCGCGCAGCCCCACACCGTCGGCCGGGGCCGGGCTTTCTCCCCGGGGCGCAGTGCGTGCGGCTTCGGCGGTTTCTACGAGGGGCACTGTTTCACCCCGGGGGACAACGCCCGCCGCCGGAAGCTGCTCGGCGGCGCGGGCGACGCCCTGTCCCGCGGTCGTTTCTCCCCGGCTCACCCTGCTCGCCAACGAACTGGATGCCGCCACCGACGCCGGACGCACCGCCACATTGGCCGCCGAGATGCCGACCGGATGAGCACACACTGACCCACGATCTGGCCCGTTCGTGCTGATGTTGCCGGTCCCGCTGGGTCTGGGGGCCGTCCCACCCTGTCTCATGCGGCGGTCGGCGGCTACCCGGGATATCTGGCTTGCAACTTGGGGCCCGGTTGGGCGGGTTCCGGCAGGCATCGGGGCCCGGTCAGGCTGCCGAGCCACGCGTCGTGGGCGGCCCCGCGCAGCGCGGGGGCAAGACATCGGAGCGGCACCTCGCCGGGGCTCTCCCCGCGAGCACCGCCCGGACCTCGTCTGCGGTCACCCCAGCAGGGTCGGCCACCGTCTGCGCGCTGAGCTCTCCGAGGTCCAGTAACGACGCCAGCAGCGCGCCGAACCCGGGGTTCCCCATCATGGCCGCAGACTGGTGCTGCGCCGCGGCGCCGACGAGTTTCCGGCGGTTGCACGGTCTACCCATCGACGAAGGGAGCACACCATGCGCAAGATCATCATCTGCACGTTCCTGACGCTCGACGGCGTCATGCAGGCGCCGGGCGGTCCGGACGAGGACGCTGAGAGCGGCTTCAAGCACGGCGGCTGGCAGAAACCGGTCGCCGACGACGAGGTCGGCACGGCCATCGCCGGTTGGTACGAGCACTCCGACGCGATGCTGATCGGCCGCAAGACGTACGAGATCTTCGCGTCGTACTGGCCAACCGCCGATCCCGACAACCCGTTCACCGATCGGATGAACAGCATGCACAAGTACGTGGCATCTCGGACCCTGACGTCCGTCGAGTGGCAGAACTCCACGCTGCTCGAGAGCGACATCGTCGATGCCGTACGCAAGCTGAAGGCGTCCGACGGCGGCAACATCAACGTCGTCGGCAGCGGCGACCTCGCCCAGACCCTCATGCGGCACGGCCTCGTCGACGAGTACCGGCTGACCATCCACCCGGTGATCATCGGCACCGGCAAGCGCCTGTTCGCCGACGGAGCGATCCCTACCGCGCTGGAGCCGGTCAGTGTCTCGGCGACGAAGGGCGGCACCGTCATCGGCGTCTACCGGCCGAACGGTAAGCCCAGCTACGACAGCTACTGACGTCCTGCGCCGCGGTGACGTCCAGCGTCCGTCGGCGGAACTTCCGCGGCGCAGCAGTAGCCAGACGAGGGAGTACATCCGGCCCTGGTTCCAGTTCGAAACGGCGTCACCGGACCAGATCAACCTGTCCCACACCAGTCGGTATCCGATCTCCGGGAACAGGCACATCGCCACCAGGAAGTACACCCCGACCCGTGACGGCAGGTTCCGCAGTCGATGCTGGACTGCGCGGGTCTCCTCCAGAACGGCATCCATCAACTCGAAGGGCAGAAGGGGAGTCAGGCCACCGATCTGCCCGGCAGCGAACCTCCCGGCGGCCACGGTGACCGTACGGGTGATGGTGGTCACCGGGGCGAACAGGACATGATGAGACGGCAACGGAGCTCCTTGGGAACAAGCTGTCTTGGTCGACTGCCTGTACCAACGAGCTCCGTTGCTCTGCGTCGAAAGTTCTTCAACGAGCTTGCGTGACCTGCGGAAACGTTAACTACCCGGCCTTGGGGGAAGCCCCCTTCCAGTTCTGCAGGTGGCGGACGCCGGCGCGGATGAGCATCGCTATCGGCGAGGAGATCTCCTTCCACGAGAAGTCGTCGACCCGGGCCCAGGCAGCCGGTCGATCAGCGCGGCCCGCTCACTGTTAGTGACCCACAGCGGGACGATCCCCTGATCGGCCGGAGCCTGGGAGCGGCGCCGTACTGTCCCGGGTGGTGATCGGCGACTATGGCGCCTCCCAGCCGATCCGCCGGTTGCCTGGTCCGGTGACAAGGACGTCGGTCCGGACCGCCACCCAGGTCTCAGATGCGGCAGAGCGTCAAGTGCCCGAGCCCGGAGCGGCCGGGTCCCGGACCGGGCTCGGCCGCCGCTTCTCGACCGTGACCGCCCAAGCGCGCAGCAGCATGGCCAGGAGGACGAACACGGCCAGCCCGAAGAAGTCGGAGGTGAAATACTCGGTGCCGCGGTCGGCGGGGATGTAGGCCGCGAAAAGGATGGCCCAGAGTAGAGCGAGGTAGAAGCAGAACCGGATGACTGTCGCGGATCGGCGCTCGAAGCGGTAGATCAGCAGCACTCTGCTCAGAGGTGGCGGCGGTCGCTCGGCGACGGTCGGTGGCCTGGCCTCGGCTACCAGCATCGAAGCCTCGTCCAGCCAGGCGAGACTCCTGACCTTGGCCTCGGTTAGTTCGTCGGGCGGCGCACCGACCAGCTCCATCGCCTTCCACCACTCCGTTACGAAGGCCACCCGCCGCGATGCGTCCTCAAGCAACCTCTTTCGACGTTCGAGCCGAGAGCGTCGCGTGAGCTGGTCCTGAATCACGAAGCCGAGCAGGCTGAGAGCGGTCGTGGTGGCAGCCGCAGCAATGGCGGTCAACTGCGAAGCCACATGTTCCTCCAAGGCCGTCCGCCCACGGTGGCGAGGCAGGGAACAGCCCAGGGCGGAACCGTGCTGAAGCAGGTCTTCTCAGCAGTGTGGGGGCCGAACCGGCTGTTCGCGTGATCCCGCGCGGCGCCGACGGTTGGATGAACTCTTCGGAGCTACTCGGGGGCGCTGCGCAGGGTCGGCCGACGGCGGTACGTGGCGGTGACCACGGAGACGGCGGCGAGGTCGCCGATCGGCGAGGAGTCGAGGGCGGCGGCCAGGGCCTGCTCGAACTGGTAGTGCTCACGGATGGCCCAATCGACCCACCAAGAAGGTAGGGCTACCTCAATCCATGTCCGCGTGCCTGTGTCTCAGTTCCGCGGCACTCCTTTGGATGCCTTCTGCAATCATCCGCTCCGCCCACTCGCGTTGGGTCACCGCATGCTCGATTCGGCTGACGATGTCCTTCCTGGACGCCGTGTCCAAGGTCTCCGGAAGCTTGTTGAAGATGTCGGGAAGAACGTCGATCAGGCCCCAGACCTGTTCGCCGGTGCTGACGCTCAGCAGCAACTGGCACCTCCACTGTGGCGACACTTCGGGACGGTGGCCGAGCCGGTGCACGAGTGCAGGGACCAGATAGTGCGTCCCCGCTGAGGCGAGGTGTTCTCGTAGCCGGTCGACCGGGAGCCGCTGGCTGAAGCCGTAATCGGCGGCCTCCTGTTCCAGGCTGAGCAGTTGGTCAGTATCGACGGCTCGGACGGTGTGGGGAAGATCTGGCGCCATGCCCAAATGATGCCAACAAGTCGCCGCAGGGCCGAGGGGCCATCGGGACCAGACTTGCGTCGCGGCCTGATCCAGTCCTGCGGCCCACCAGCGGGTGCGCTCCGCCGGCTCCGACGTGAAGGTGGGGTGGTGAGCATCGTCGTACTACTCGAACCCGAGCTCGTCCGCGCATCTGCGATGGGTGACACCACGGACTACGTCGAGGGCGTGCGTGCTGTACATGCGGCACCGGCCGATCCCTCCGCGCCCGGGGAACCCGACGACTTCACGTTCTGCGGTATGGATACCGGACGGATGCGGAGGGACCCGTACCGGGCTCCTCGGCCCGGCGCGACGTGGTACCCACCCAAGTGGCAGGGGAAGGTGTGCTCGGCCTGTGACAGCGTCCTCCGCGCGTTCTGAGGTCACACGCAATCCTGCGGGTCCAGGCGACCTGCTCGCCGCCGTCGAGCGGCACGTCGTCACCCTCGACGACTTCGGCTGAACCATCGACCGGCCCGGCGGCAGCTCACCGGCCGCACGGGCCTGCTCCAGTGCGGCCGACCACCAGGCCAGGTCGTCGAGTGCGACATCGAGTCCCGCGCTCGTCAGTGGGCTCGCAGGTCGGCCTGCGTCGTCGAACGCGTCGTTGACGAACGGGATCACGACCGTGTTGCGAAGCGGCACGGCCCCTGTCTCCACCATGATCTGGGCGAGGTGCTCGATCGCCCGTGTCCCGCCGCCGATGCCGGCGCTGTAGCCGACGACGGCGACCGGCTTGTTGCGGAACGCGTTGGATAGCCAGACCGAGTCGATGGCGTTCTTCAGGACACCCGGGAGGCTGTGGTTGTACTCGCCCGTCACGACGATGCAGGCATCCGCGTCCTTGATCTTCGCGTTCCACGCCTTCACGACCGGCTCGGAGTACGTCGGGTCGTGGATGTCGCCGACGGTGCCGAAGTGCGCGGAGAAGAACGGCAACGGCCAGTTCCGCAGGTCCAGTACCTCGACCTCGAAGCGTTCGTGGGCGGCGGCGACGGACGCCACCCAGGGTGCCACCTTGTCGGCCGCTCTGGTCGGGCGAGTGGTTCCCACGATGATCTTCAGCTTGGACATGTGCACCTCCATGCCGCGATCAACAGATCGAGCGCTCGTAGCCGATGGACTGTGGACATTGATCATTCAAGGTCGCCAACGGACCATCCGTCGTCGCGCCCCGGCCGACCGGCGGCACATCGCCGAACTCTCCCAGGGCGGCGAGACGGCGCTGGAGGCGGTTCGGGCTCGCCTCGCGCGATTCCTCGACCCGCACAAGTCGAGGAATCGCTTCTCCACGCGCTCAGCCCCCGAGGAACGCACAACCCTCGATGAACTGCAGTCGCGCGGTCGCGTCAACCGCTCCGATTACGACGAGAGGAGTCCGTACCCAGCGCCGGCGCCTCGTACGGCTGAAGGCCGCACGCTGAACGGCCGGTGTCGCGGGCGGCCGTGAGGCCCGGTCCCGCAACCAGGCGCAACCACGCTTCCGCGAGGGCGGCGTGGCCGGCCGGTGTCGGGTGTACGCCGTCCGCGGTCCAGTGCTCCGGTCCGGTCGTCGCGGCGAGCCCGGCGAACAGGCCGTCGGCGGCGAGCAGATGCGCGCGGTAGGTGCGGGCGAGCTCGCGCACTGCCTGGATCTTCGGGTCGAGGTCGGCCCGCCACTGCCTGCGGACGGCCTCATCGAGGATCACGTCCCCGCGGCCGGTCCGGGTGCCGAAGTCCCCATTCGCCCGCGATGCGCAGCGCATGGCCGTATCCGAGCGGCTGGTCGCTCTCCCGGCGCCCGCCGTCGGTGATCGAGTCGCCGGTGAACATCACGGTGCTCCCCGGCCTGAGGGTGATGGTCATGCGTGCTCCCCACGGTCGGCGGCACCGAACCAACGGTCCGCGGTCTGTTCGAACTGCGTGTGGTCGGGGTCGTAGGCGGTTGCCCAGGCGACCGTGCCGTCGGGCCGGACCAGCACGGAACGCAGTCCGAGGTCGTTTCGCGCCGGCCCGGCCGCATACCGGATCCGGCTCTTCCGGCGCGTGGCCGGACCGTGCAGGGAGCGGTCGGCGGTGAGATCCAGTACGACGCCCCGTCCGTCCTGCATCAGATCTGCGAGGCGGGTACCGTCCTCCAGACGGAGGTCCGGCGCGTCACGGCCGACCAGCGGGTGCTCGCTGCCCAGGTCGTAGCGGTTCGACGTCCCCGATGCCCTCGTGAACACGTAGGTCGTTCCGTCCCGGGTCCCGATGAGGTCACGGATGACTTGCTGGACCGCCTGGCTGTGCGCGTCCGGCGTCATGACCGCGGTCTGTGCGCGCGTCCAGTCCAGCGCGCCGGCGCCGATCGGATGGCGCTCCGGGGTGTAGGTGTCGAGAAGCCCGCCCGGGGCGTGACCGCGCACGGTCGCCGCGAGCTTCCACCCCAGGTTCATCGCGTCTCCGATACCGAGGTTGAGTCCCTGCGCTCCGAGGGGTGAGTGGATGTGCGCGGCATCACCCGCGAGCAGGATCCGTCCCTTTCGGTACGTCGTCGCCTGCATCGCCCGGTCGGTGAAGGTCGAGACGAGCCGGACCTCGCTCAGCGTCACGTCGGTGCCGGACACCCGGCGTAGAACCGTCTGGAGATGTTCGCGGGTCGGCCGCTGTGAGCGGTCGAAGGCGCCGCCATCGGGGTCCAGCATGCCGATGTAGTCCTTCGCCGGCGTCCGCAGGTACATGCCCGTCGGCGTCAGATGGAATCCGGGGCGCAGCTTCTCGGGATCGGCGACGGTGGCGAGCATGACGTAGCCGGTGAAGTGCGGTTCGCTGCCGACGAAGTCGAAGCCCGCGAGCCCGCGCACCGCGCTGCGGCCGCCATCGCAGCCGACGAGCCAGCGCGCCGTGTACTCGTGCTCACCGGCCCGCGCGACCACCCTCTCGTCGTCCTGGGTGATGCCCGAGACCGTGACGCCGCGTCTGACCTCCACACCGGCCTCGGCCGCCCGCTCGGACAGCACCGTCTCGACCGCTTCGAGGTTCGTCATCACGCCCTCGGACGCCGGGCCGGGCAACCGGAACGGCAGGGCGGTGACATCGATGTCGGCCGGATCGAGCATCAGGCCGGCGAAGTGGCCCGCGCTTCGAGGGGGTTGCGGCTCGTCCCTGTCGGAGTCCACACCGGGGACGTCGGCGACGCCCGAGGCCATCAGCAGCGGGTGCAGCATGCCGCGGCGGTGGAACGCCGCGACCGACGCGGCTGACAGGCCCCGCATCCCGAGTGGGTCCGCCTTCCACGGGGAGCGGAGCTCCGGCTCCCGCTCCAGCACCAGGACGGAGCAGCCCGCCAGGCCGAGCTCACAGGCGAGGAACAGTCCCACCGGGCCGGCCCCCACGATCGCCACGTCGTACACGGCGCTCACCGGCCCTGCTCGTTGATCATGTTGACCAGGCCCTGAGCCGTGTTGCCCTCGGAGTCGATGCCCTGGAGCTCGGCGCCGCCGAACATGACCTCCTCGGTGGGGCGCAGGAACATGGCCTCCTCGTACGCGCCGAGCGCGGCCTCGACGTCGTCGGGGTGCACGGCGAGGGCCTTGCCGAGTTCGGCGCCGTCGAGCATGGCCAGGTTGGCACCCTCGCCGTTCGGGGCCGCGAGGTGGGCGGCGTCGCCGAGCAGGGTAACGCCCGGCACCCGGTCCCACCGGAGCCCGGTCGGCAGGGCGTAGTGGGGGCGCAGTACCGGTGGGGTGTCGGTGTCGGTGATCAGCGCGGTGAGTTCCGGCGCCCAGCCCCCGAATTCCTGCGCGATCCGTGCGGTGGCCGTGGCGGAATCGGTGAAGTCGATGGCGGCGAACCAGTCCCGCTCCCGGGTGAGTTGCGCGTAGGTGTGCACGGTGGCGCCGCTCTCCCGGTGGGCGAAGATCTCCTTGCCCGGCGAGGGCGCGATCATCGACCCGCCGCCGACCGCCTTCGCGGCAGCGGCGTGACGAGTGTCGGCCTCGAAGAGGTAGGTCTCGACGAACGAGGTGCCGGCGTACTCGGGGGTGGCGTCGCACAGCAGCGAGCGGACCCGTGACCACGCGCCGTCCGCGCCGACCAGCAGGCTCGTGACCACGGTGCACCCGCAGGCGAACGTCACCTCGTGGCTGCCCTTTCCGAGCGCACGGACGCCGCTGGCCTTGTGGTCCCACCGGACGGTGCCGTCCGGGAGCGAGTCGTGCAGTATCCGTCGCAGCTCCCCGCGCATCACCTCGGGGCGGCCGCCGCCGTCGTCGGCCCTGTCCATCAGGACGGTCCCGTCCGTGTCGAGGACCCGCATCGTCTGGCGCCCCTCGACGACGATCGCGTGGAACTCGTCCATCAGATCCGCCGCCTGGAGGGCGAGCTGCCCGTTGTAGTCGTGGATGTCGAGCATTCCGCCCTGCTTGCGCGCGGCCGGGGAGGGATCGGCCTCGTAGACCCTGGACGGGATGCCGTTGACGTGCAGGACGCGGGCCAGGACGAGCCCGCCGAGTCCGGCGCCGATGATCGTGACAGGGCTGTTCATGATGCCGGCTCCTCAAGGGATCGGACCGACCGGCCAAGTGCGGTCGGTCACCTGCGGAAAGGCAGGCACTCGAACGGTGACGCGGGCCGCTCACACGGGGCTCACACGGCGCTGACGCGCTCGTACCGACGGCCGGAAGCCAGGTCGGCGCACCGATTTGGGGCCTCCCGCTCGCGTACGGGAGGATCGGGGAATGGACGGCGATACGCGGCTTCGCATCACGCTGCTCAGCGGGTTCCAGGCGGCTCGCGGTAACGCCGTCCTGCCCGTCGCGGGGGCGCGGCTGCAGGCTCTGGTCATACGGCTGGCCCTCGCCGGCGGTCGCCCGGTCTCACAGGGCGCGTTGGCCGACGCGATCTGGGCCGAAAAGCCGCCGGCCGACCCCGCCCACGCCCTGCAGGCCCTCGTCTCACGGCTGCGCCGGACCCTGGGCTCGGCCGGTTACGTCACGCAGGCCACGGGCGGCTACCGGCTGGACGTGGCCGCGTCCGATGTGGACGCGCTGCGGTTCGAGCGGCTCGCCGCCGTCGGCCGGGACCGCCTGCGCGCCGGCGACCGTCATGCCGCGGCAGCCGTGCTCGGCGAGGCCGTGGCACTGTGGGGCGATCACCCGGGCACCGAGCCGACGGCCGTCGCCCCGGTGGCACCCGTCGTCGCGACCGGGCTGGCCCACACCTCGGTCGAGGCTGTGGTCGGCCTCGCCGACGCCGAGGTGTCCCTGGGCCGTGCCGATGCCGCCGCCGCCCGGCTGACCGCACTTCTCGCCGACCACCCCGTCCATGAGCGGGCGGCCGCGCTGCTGCTGGACGCGCTCGCAGCCCAGGGCCGCCGGGCCGAAGCACTGGCCCAGTACGAGCAGGTCCGCGAGACCCTGGCCGCCGAACTCGGCACCGACCCGGGCGCCGCCTTGCGCGACCGCCACGCGCGCCTGCTGCGCGCCGAGCAGCCGGCCCCGGCCGCCGGCCCCTCGCGGACCGCGGCCGACCACCTGCCCGCGCCGCTGACCGGTTTCGTCGGGCGCCGTGACGACCTCGCCCGGATCGACGCGCTGCTCGCTGCGGGCCGTCTGGTCACCGTGATCGGTCCCGGTGGTGCCGGCAAGACCCGGCTCGCCGTCGAGGCCGCCCGCCGCCGGAGCCAGGCGTACCGCGACGGAGCCTGGATGATCGACCTCGGCTCGGTCACCGAGCCTGCCAAGCTGGGCGTGACCCTGCTCGCCGGGACCGGGCTGCGTGGCGGCGCGATCGAGGCCCGGACCCGGGGCGAGGGCGACGAAGTGGACGTACTCGTCGGCCGGCTCGGTGGCCGGGAGAGCCTGCTGCTCATGGACAACTGCGAGCACCTGATCGACGCCGTGGCCCACCTGGTCACGGCGCTGCTTTCGCGTTGCCCCGGGCTCAGCGTCCTGGCCACCAGCCGCGAGCCCCTCGCGGTCGACGGCGAGGCACTGGTGCCGCTCGGCCCGCTCACGCTGCCCGGCCCCGGCGACGATGTCGAGCAGGCCCGGAGGGCGGAGGCCGTACGCCTGTTCGCCGAGCGGGCCGCAGCCGTGTGCCCCGGCTTCGAGGTCAACGAGGCGACGCTGCCCGAGATCCGGCAGGTGGTGCGCGGCCTGGACGGGATGCCGCTGGCCCTCGAACTGGCCGCGGCCCGGCTGCGGACGCTGTCGCTGCCCGAGCTAGCCGACGGGCTGTCCGACCGGTTCCGGCTACTCACCACCGGCAGCCGGACCGCGCTGCCCCGTCATCGGACCCTCGGCGCGGTCATCGCCTGGAGCTGGGACCTGCTCAGCGAGCACGAACGCATGGTCGCCGATCGCGTCTCGGTCCTGCCCGGCGGTGTCACCTCGGCCTCGGCCACCGCCGTCTGCGCGGGTACGGCGGTGCCCGCCTCGGACGTCCCCGACCTGCTCGCGGCCCTGGTCGACCGGTCGCTACTGCAGCTCGCGCCCGAGCCGGGCCGCTACCGGATGCTGGAGACACTTCGGGAGTACGGCACAGAGCGGCTGGCCGGCACGAACGACCTCGGCGCCGTCCGTGACCTGGCCGCCGGACACTTCGCCGGTCTGATGGCCCGCTACGACCCCCAGCTGCGCGGGCCCGCTCAGTCGGCAGCGGTGCGTGTGATCGGCGCCGAGTACGACAACACGCTCGCCGCCCTGCGCCGGCGATGCGACACCAACGACGCCCCCGGCGCTCTCTCGCTCGCCCTGGATCTGACCTGGTACTGGCAGATGCTGGGCCGGACCTCCGACGCGGCCCACTGGCTGGGCCAGGCGCTGGCGGTGCCCGGTAGCGGGCCGACGCCCGAGCGCGACTGCGCGCACGCGATATACCTGCTCAACCGGGGCGACACCCGGCCGGTCACGGCGACCGGGGAGGCCACGGACGCCCGGGCCGGGATCCTCGAACTGGCCGACCGGCTGCTCGCATATCCGGAGCTGCCCGGCCCGTACGGCGCGCTCGCCGCGCTCCCTCTCGCCTTCCTACAGGCGGAGAGGACACAGGGACAGAAGACCACACCCGCGATCATCGAGCGGCTGGCCGACGGCGACGACGTGTGGCTGGCCGGGCTGGCCCGCATCTTCCGCGCCCAGTTCACCGAGAACGCGGGCGAACTCGACCGAACGCGCACCGATGTGGAGGCGGCCCTGGCCTGCTTCCGGCAAGTCGGCGACTGCTGGGGCCAGTCCGAGGCCCTGCCGCTGCGTGCCCGGCTACGGCAGTACGACGGCGACCTCGACGGCGCGCTCGCCGACCTGCGCGAGGCCCGGTCACTGGCAGACGAGTTCGGCACGCTCAGCCTCGCCGACACGGTCTTCGGCGACCTGCGCTGGATCGACCTGCACATACGACGCGGGGACACCGACCTGGTGATCGCGTTGATCGACTCGGCCCGGCAGCGGGCGCTGCGCACGCGAGCTCCGGCGATGCGGCTCCTGGTCGACGCGTGGGAGGCCGGCTTCCGGGTGCGGCTAGGCGAGCTGGAACGGGCGCGGGAACTCCTCGACACAGCCGAAAGGGACCTCCCCGACGACATCCCCTTCCCCGGGGACCACGCACGGACGCTCATCGGCACCGCACGCGCCTCGTTCCGACTGCGGACGGGCGACCCGACTGGCGCGCAGCAGGCGCTGACGACGGCCCACGCGGCGGCACTGCGGACCCGGGACCTGCCCATCCTGGCCGTCGTGGCGGTCCATACGGCCGCCCTCGCCGACGCACTCGAACTGCATCACCAAGCCGCGGTCCGGCTCGGCGTAGCCTCTCGCCTGCGCGGCACGCACGACCGCACCGACCCGCAGGTGCGCGACCTCACCCGCAGCGCACGGGCCGCGCTGGGCGCAGACTCCTTCGCCGCAGCGTACGGAAAGGGCTGGGAGCTGGACCACAGGACGGCCGTGACCGAGGCCGACCCCGCCCGGCTGTCCCGGGACCAGCGGACGCGCTGATCCGCAACCAGCCACCCGGCCGGGTAAGCGACGTCGCGACCGGCGGCCCGCCCCGGTGGCGCCTCAGAAAGCGCACCGGCTGCCGCGGCGGGCCAGCCACTCGCTCGTGGTTGACTCCGATACCGAGACACGGGCAGGGCTGGACGGCCCTGCCCCAGCCCGGGGTGCCGTGAGCAGAAGGCCGGAGCAGATGTCTGGGCCTGACGGGCCGTCCCGGCCTGGCGACGCCTCCGAACCTCCTTCTGAAATGATCAGTCAGACGGTGCGGCTATCGGACAACTACAGGGTCGGGGATGCGGGGTTTGCCCTCTCCCGCCGCGTTCCAGGTGCAGACGAAGGCGACGTAGTGGTGTCCGGGGGTGAGTCCTTCCACGCGGGCCGAGTGTGTGGAGGGGTCGTAGCCGTGGATGGTGGACCACACGAGGGGGGTGTCCTGGTCGTACACCCACAGGGCGTAGCGGGTGATGGTGTCGGCGTGGGGGCCTGTGGCCGGGGTCCAGGTGACGTTGATGGCGCCCACGTCGGGTGTCACGGTGACGGTTTCCGGCGGCGCGGCGGTGGTGGGGTGTGCGGTGCCGCCGACGGGCGGCGACCAGTCGGATCTCCGGTCGGCCGTGTTCCCGGCGACGGCTCGTACACGGACTTGGTAGGTGTGGCCTTCGTTGGGCTGGCCGTTGAACTGCCAGGAGAGGTCGAACCGGTTGGTTGGGGTGGAGGACGGCTGCCAGGCGGCGTTGGGGTCGCCGGTGGTTGTCGCGCCACTCGATGTCGTAGGAGTGCGTGCCGAGGATCTTCGACCGGGTGACGGTGACTCCCTGCTGGGTGCCGTCGAACTGCAGGTTGGCCGGGGTGACGATGCTGAAGGGCAGCAGCGCCGCCGGTTCTCGCGGGTCTTCGCCGCCGATGCCGAACGAGCGGTGCAGCGTGCTGCCGAACGCGCGGGCGATGCGGTACTCGCCCAAGGCGTTGGGGTGCAGTCCGTCGTACGTCGACTCGCAGGTGCTGGCGGCTGGATCGCAGCCGTAGGCGGCGTCGATGTCGGCCAGCGCGACCGGGGAGGTGACGGTGCTCCAGGTGGGGAGCGCCGCGGCGAGGGCCTCGTTGTAGTCGGTGGTGCGCTGCGGCAGTTGCGGGTTGGCGCGCTGCCCAGGGTGGTGCGGTGGGGGACGTTGCCCACGACGAGTTGGACCGCGTTCACGGCAGTCGACCGGGACACGATCGCCAGACCGGTGCGCCGCTGTCCGGGGTCCATCCAGTAGATGTTGATGACGTACCCTCGATCCGCGCTATCGATCTGGTACACGAATTCGTGGATGCCGGGGTTGGGAAAGACGCGGTCGGTCTGAGTGGCACATGGAGATGGCTCGTTGCCGGCCTCCTGCAGAGCCAATACCCACATCCCTGTCGTTTAGGGCTGCTCTGACGGCGGTATGCCAACGCGACTCGCGTTGGCCATTGGTCCAGTCGCTCTGGCCCCGCATGTTCAACTGGGCCACCGCCCCGTTCATCGCGGGGACGGCGTAGGCGGGCGCGGCCACCGGGCCCGCGAGGGTGAGGGTGGTGGCGAGCGCGAGTATCGCGCAGACCGCGGACCAGCCTCGCAGGCGCCCGCCCCACGCTCGGCCTCGGCGGGGGACAACGCTGCCCTGCCGCCCGGGGTCTTCCCTCTCCCGAGGGCCTGTGTCGCCCTCGCGACGGAGTAGGAGCGGAGCCCTGTAAGGCCCAGCCACTCCTGTTGTGAGCCAAGTCCACCTGTGTTTCTCCTTCTTCCTGGTCAGGCGTCCTTGGGCATGCCGGGTCCGCTTCTCGGGATCCGGATTCCGGCCATGACCGCCTCGAGTCGTCGTTCAACCGCAGTGTGCCGACTTCGGGGTGATCGAGTGATTCGGTGCCGTGGCCGGGAGCGTGGACCGGGCGCGTCTGCGCAATCCGCCCGGCTCGCTGCCAGCGTGGAGTCCAACAGTGCGCCCACCCCGGGGGACTGCCGTTGCCTCCGGGGCGCCCCCTTCCGACCTGTGCCCTTCCGTGGGTCTTCAGGGTGAGGGCGCGTGCGGTGCGGGGCTGGGGGCCGGGCTCTGGGTGAGGCGCCGCGTGTGCGTGGTGGTGGGCATGGGCCGGTCCGACTCAGGGGCGGCTTCCCGCGCCAGGCCGTTGAAGGTGGCGAGGACCAGACGTTCGGTCTGGCGTTCGACGCCTTGCCGGTCATCGATGTGTACGAGGCCGTCGATGAGCAGGACAGCCAGGCCGTGGATGCCGGCCCAGACCACGAATTCGGCGCCCGGGCGGGCTCCCAGGGGCAGGTGGCCCGTGCCGGTCAGACGGTCGAGTTCGGCGGTGAGCACGTCGTGCGGGTGGGGTGAGATGGCGGACTGCGCCGTTGTGGCGCCGCCGCGGAAGACGAGCCGGGCGACGGCCGGGTCCTCGACGGCCCAGGTGACATAGGCGCGCCCGCATGCGGCGAGGCGTTCGGGACCTTGCGCCGGCGCCGCGTCCATGGTGTCGCGCAGGCGATTCCCCAGCCGAGCCAGCACGACCTCGGAGAGAGCGGATACGAGTGCGTCACGCGAGCCGAAGTGGTGGTAGGCGGCGCTGGGGCTGACACCGACCCGCGCCGATGCCTCACGCAGCGACCAGCCGTCGGCACCCCGCTCTCGTACGAGGGCCTCCGCCGCGTCGAGCAGCGCGCCGCGCAGGTCCCCGTGGTGATATCGCTTCTTCGCCATGCCCCCATCTTAACAGTGCTCAGATCGGGTGGTACGCTCGGACCGAAATCTCAACGCTGTTCAGATCTGGAGTTCGTGCCATGTGCCCCACCGACCCCCCGCCTCTCGCCTCCGACGGTGCACCGGATGTCCTGCAGAGCCCCCCGCCCGTCGTAACGGGAGCTCCCGTCGAGGTGTCCGAGGGCGTTTTCGTCATCCCGGACCACCGCGTCGAGCTGGTCCCCAACGTCGGCATCGTCCTCGGGGAGAAGGCCGCGCTGGTCATCGACACCGGCATCGGCCCCCGCAACGGCGCGCTGGTGCTGGAACAGGCCCGGCGCCTGGCCGGCGACCGCCGCCTGTACTTGACCCTCACCCACTTCCATCCTGAGCACGGCTTCGGCGCGCAGGCGTTCAAGGGCGCCGCCACCATCGTCTACAACAGCGGCCAGCGCGCCGAACTGCGGCGCAAGGGAGCCGGCTATCTCGGCATGTTCAAAGGTCTGAGCCCCGCAGTCGCCGCCGAACTCGAAGGAGTCGAACTGGTCGACCCCGATCTGGCCTACGAGGGCGAGGCCGAGATCGACCTCGGCGGCCGTACCGTGCTGCTGCGCGAGGTCGGCCCCGCGCACACCGGCTCCGACCAGATCGTCCTTGTGGACGGCCGGGTGCTGTTCGCCGGCGATCTGCTGGAGACCCGCATCTTCCCGATCGCGCCGTACTTCCCGCCCCACGACACCGATGTGGACGGCGCGGGCTGGATCGGCGTGCTCGACCAGCTCGCCGCACTCGCCCCGCAGACCGTCGTTCCCGGCCACGGCGAGGTCACCGACGCCTCGCTCATCCACGACGTCCGCGACTACCTCGCCTACGTCCGCGACGAGGCCCTGCGGCTGCGCGAGAGCGGCGCCACCGCCGACGAGACGGCCGCCACCATCGACAAGAACGCCCGTACCCGCTGGCCTTCCTGGGAACGCCCCGAGTGGATCGGCCTCGCCGCCCGCGCCTTCTACGACACCAACGCATCGGCCTGAGCCCCGCCAGCCGCCGACAACCCCACTCAGGCCCTGAGCCTCAGCGCCGATGAACCCGGCGCCGCCATCACGACCCGCCGGACTCCGGGAGCGGGCGCCCGGAAACCGCACGGAGAGATCCCGTGTCTCTGTGTCCACGCCAATTGACCCCGCCCGGCCACTGGCCGGGGAGCGTGCCCCAGGCAATCGTCGGGAGCGCGGCATCACGGCGTACGCGAGGATCTTCGACGTCCCCGAACAGGACCTCGCCCACACCTTCGCCACCCGCGTCGGAACCCCGTTCGTCGAGGAGGCACTGCACGCCGCCGGCGGAGCCGCCTGGTCGCATCCCGCTCTCACCAGACCTGTTCGGGCAGTGCGCGAATGGCTCTGCGGACCTGGTCGGTGACGGCGTGCCCGACCGAGAACGTGGTCCGGATCCCGCGTTGCCGCAGGGCTCGCAGGTGGGTCAGGAAGGCCTTGGCGCTGCCCGCGCTGTCGGCGCGGATGAGGACCGGGGTGCCGTGGCGGTGGGCGTCGGGGATCTTGGCGAGGGCCTGGTCGAGGACGGTGATGTGGTCGGTGGCGGTGTTCGCGCCGGCGTTGCCCGGTCGCAGGATGCCGGCGAGGGCCTCGCCGGTGTTGTCGAGGAAGCAGAGCATCGGGTGGTAGCCGAAGCCGTGTTTGTAGGTGGCGGCGGCTTCTTCCTTCTCGGAGTGGCAGGTGACCTGGGTGGCGTCGATGTCCAGGACCAGGCCCGGTAGTTCACGTCCTCCGGCGTGTGATGCGGGTATGGGGTGTCCGGTCTCGTCCGCTTGCAGCCAGGCGACCTCGCGGGCCTGGGCCCTGGCTGCCCGTGGGGCGTTCAGGGCTGTGGTGTCGATGCCGGCGAGCACGCGCCAGGCGGTCGGGGTGGAGGCGACGGGGCCGAACACGTCACGCTGGTCGCGCAGCACGGCGAGGTCCCGGATCGCCTCGCCGCCGTCGGCGAGCATCACCGCCAGGTCCGCCGCGTCCCGGCCGGGATCGTGCCCGGTCCCGCGTG
Organism: Kitasatospora sp. NPDC050543; assembly: GCF_044457565.1. Classification (NCBI taxonomy): domain Bacteria; kingdom Bacillati; phylum Actinomycetota; class Actinomycetes; order Kitasatosporales; family Streptomycetaceae; genus Kitasatospora; species Kitasatospora sp. NPDC050543. Next base: position 55,911 of record NZ_JBITGZ010000036.1, read on the forward strand.
GTCGCAGCCGGTGCAGGGCATCGGAGAAGGCATTGGTCAGCGTGGTGGCGTCGGCCAGCTCCGCGAGCAGAGGTGAGCCGGCGTGGTTGACCACCCGTGCCCGTCGGCGCTGACGACGAGCTTGGGGCGTGAGCGGGTAGTGTGCACGCAGAAAGTGCCTTCCTGCTGGAACGACTGGGACCTTAGACAAGCCTCATCGTTGCAGCTCAGAAGGCACTTTCGCTTTTTCGATCATGATCCGGACACGACCCCAGATGAAACGCGCAGGCTAGGTGAGAGACTCGGTGGGGACCGCGTGTTGCTTGCCGGAGGACCGGTGTGCGGTAGCCAGGGCGGTAATGGTGCTCTGGGTCCACGACAGCTGGGTTCGCTCCCGGACTGCCGGGTCGTCGCAGGCGGGATATCCGAAGGCGCCATCGGCATTCTGCTGCGAGAGAAGGAATGTGACAGCGTCTCGGGTGATGCGATGCCCTGCCCATCCGGCGTGGGACAGCTCACAGACGATCCCTGAGATGTGCCCGAGGTGATAGTTCTTCCAGGCATCGAACAATCGTGAGGCTGTCGCCTGGGGCGGTGTCTGTGGTGCCCGGGTCGCTTCGGAGAACACGGCCGCTGCGCGCTGAGGCGGAATCAGCCCGAGGTCGACGAGGCGCTGGACGTTGCGAGTCGCCTGTGGCGGCAAGGCCTCATCGAGGTGTTCGAGGGCCGCCGCGGTGGATTTGAGGAACGCTTCGAGCGATTCGCAGGCGATCCCGTGGGAGCGGAGACCGGCAGCGAACTCTCCTACGACTTCCATGCCGTGCTGCTGCCACACGTCGGATTCGGCGTCGGCGAGACATGTGCCGAAGTGGAGCAGTGCCGGCAGCGCGAGGTCGGGTTCCCCCAGGGCGTCGGCTGCGTAGGCGGCGGCCGCGGCCGCTGTAAGTCCGGTGCCGGGGGGATGATGCCTGCTCTTGTCGCTCAGCCACAACACCGCCCGTCGTAGTGGTCGGGTCATCTCGAGGCGGGTCGCGGGTGCGGCAGGCCGAGGCTTTCGCACGACTCTGGGGCTGCGGTCCAGGAGGGAGGCCAGGGCAGCGACAATGGTGGTGTGGTATCCGGTGGCCCAGCGCTGGTAATCGTCGTCGCCGTCGGCCAGTTTGGGATGAATAATCCCTTGTGGTCCGTCGACTCGCCCATCGGCTTCCTGAACCGACAGGAGGAAGTCCCAGGCGTGACGGGACTCTTCGGAGTCCCTGACACCGAGGCACAGTAGGCAGCACAGCAGTTCCCCCACCAGGTCGGCGTTCTGTCTGCCTCGGGTGAGAACCAGGAGCGCCTCGATGAGTTCCACTGCGGCCCCGACGTCGAATCCGCGCGGCCAGCGCGGCTCGCGGAGCCCGAAGTCCGTGGCATAGAAGATCGTGTGGGTGATGGCGTAGATGTCGCCGTCGGCGAGCTTGATGACGTTCGGCCTGTTGCAGAGCAGGGTGAACGGCAGGACATCGTCCACGGGGGGCAGCGTGTGCTCGAGCCGGCAGAGTTCCAGGGTGTGGAGAAGATCGAGCTGCCGGTACGGAATGCGCTCGAAGATCGCCGCGTACCCGCCCGCTGCCGCCTGTGCGAGGATCTGCCGGAAGTCGGCGTCGTCGCGTCCGCACAGCCGCAGGGCTGCATACGTGCCGGCGTAGAGCAGGAAGGCGCTCTCGTCCCGGGCGATGAGCTCCCGGTAGGAGGGGCGGGCAGTGATCTCCTCGAACCGATCGAGGATTTCCCTGTAGTCGCCGTCCACGGGATCCGGGTCGAGGCGGGCTCTCAGCCCTACGAGAAACGCGGTCTCGATGAGGGCTTTGTGGGCGAACAGAACCCCGTTCGGCCGGGCCATTCCGGGGTCGATCAGGGTTCGGCGCGCAGCGAGCCAGGCTACCGCCCGGGTCTCGACCGCGCGCCTTTGGGACGATCCGTTGCCGGGGTGCGTCGTGTTCATCTGGTGCCTCCCGGCGATCAGCGTTTTCGAAGGACTCAGCCGGTCGCGCCGGAATCGGCGGGGTCGGCAATCTGGTTGGCGACGACCAGGACGTAGCGCTCCCACGCGAGCACGTAGCCGGCGACGTCGTCGAGCTGGCCGACCTGGTCGACCACGCGCTCCAACGGGAGGCTGAGGTCGACGAGTCCACTCGTCCTCAGGAAGTCCAGGGCTTTGCGCGCGTCGACGGGGGGCGGGCAGTGGTTGCTCATGGCATGCTCCTTTGGGTGGTCCGACCGTGAAAGCCAGTATCACGCCCGGCGCATTGGCTGTCACCGTATGGGGCGACCTAAAATATGCCGCCCCAGATCGCCCCTGCTCATCGCTTCCACGCCAGCGCAAAACCACCCGGAAGCATGATTCTTGGCCTACATATGTTAGGGATATCGGTATTTCATGTCGTGATACCGGATAGAAGAACCGGGCCGCCGCAGTGAACGCACCTCGACTCGGGCCGATGGCGCATGCACGACCTCATCCGCCTCTACACCGCCGAACTCGCCGATCCCGACACTGCGGAGAGTCAGGACGCCCTCGATCGGCTTCTGAGGCGCTACTGAACTTGATTGGGTGATGTCGGGGCTGTTCGCCTGACGGTGGGGCTGTGGATCCGGTAGCCCTGGGGCATGAGGTACGCGCAGGGCGGCGGCTTGACCGACGCTGAGAGGGCCGCGCGGGAGCGGATCCGGCTGGAGGCCGTGGTCCGCTTCGAGGGCGGGGAGAAGAACAGGGAGATCGCCGCCGCGTTGAGGGTGAGCGAGCGGTCGGTGGAACGTTGGCGCCGGCAGTGGCGTGAGCGAGGAGCCGACGGGGTCCAGTCGAAGGAGTCACCGGGGCGTCCGAAGCTGAGCGCCGCGCAAGTCGCAAGGCTTGAGCGCGAGTTGGAGAGAGGTCCGCTGGCCCATGGCTGGGAGGACCAGCGGTGGACACTGGCCCGGGTCAAGACGTTGATCGGGCGGATGTTCCACGTCAGCTACACCGTGGAGGGGACTTGGCGGCTGCTGCGGCGCCACGGTTGGTCGTGGCAGCAGCCTGCCCGCCGGGCGATCGAGCGTGACGACCAGGCCGTCGAGTTGTGGAAAGCGGAGGTGTGGCCGCAGGTAGAAGCATCGCGGCGGCGCGCGGGGCCTGGCTGGTCTTCGAGGACGAGGCCGGGCAGTCGCTGACGCCGCCGCGCGCCAGAACCTGGGGCAGGGTGGGGTGTACGCCCGTCGTGCGGGTCCGCGGCCGGGGCTCCGGGCGGGTCTCGATGGCGGGGATGACCTGCTACAAGACGGGTGAGCGCTCCCGGCTGATCTACGGTATTCACGTCTGCCGGGGCCGCGGGGGCGAGAAGAAGGGCTTCGGCTGGCAGGACTATCGGGACCTCATCGTCCGTGCACACATGCAGCTCGGCGGCCCGATCGTGCTCGTCTGGGACAACCTGTCCACGCACCTGGTACCGCCGATGAAGGAGTTCATCGCGGCCAACGAGGACTGGCTGACGGTCTACCAGGTACCGACCTACGCACCCGACCTCAACCCGCAGGAAGGCATCTGGTCGCTGGTCAAACGCGGAATCGGCAACCTCGCCGCCGCCAACCTCGACCACCTCACCAGGACCGTCAAGCGCAAGCTCAAGAAGATCCAGTACCGAGCCCATCTGATCGACGCCTGCCTCACCGAGACCGGACTGATCATGGACGGCTGAGCTCAGCAACAGCCGACATCACGCAATCAAGTTCAGTACACCTCTCTGGCAGACGCCGCCGACGACCACTTTGGGGCCACTGCCCGGGGCATCGGCCCCCGAACACTTCAACGGTCGAGACCAAGCCGTGGCCTGGCTGGACGCCGAACACCCCAACCTCGGCGCCACCATCACCTCCACCGTCGGCCGCCGTCCCCGAGCCGCCATCGCCCTGGCTCTTCTCGCACACGGCCCTGATGGACCGGGTGCGGGCGCGAGTCGGGGACAAGCGCGTCCTGGCTCTGGTGTAGGCGTTCCTCAAGGTGGTGCCTGATGGTGCATGGCACCCAGGCAGACGCCGAGGCGCTACGCGAGCAGATCGCAGAGGTCCTCTCCACGATGGGCGTGCGCCTGTCTCAGGAGAAGACCCTGATCACCCACATCGAGCAGGGCCTGGACTTCCTCGGCTGGCGCATCCAGCGCCACCGAAAACCAGGCGCCAACCGGTACTACGTCTACACCTACCCGGCCAAGAAGGCCTTGCGGGCCATCACGGCCAAGGTCAAGACGCTGTGCCGCGAGGTCGGTACGAACCAGCCGCTCGACGCCCTGCTCTCCCGGATCAATCCGGCGGTGCGGGGCTGGTGCGCCTACTTCCGGCCGGGGGTGTCCTTTGCGACCTTCTCCTACCTGCGCAACTACCTGTGGTTCGCGGTCTGGCGATGGGTGCGGCAGAAGCACCCCAAGACGGCCTTGAGGAAGATCTACCGCCAGTACCTTGGGCGGGGATCTTGGTGGGCCAGCGAGAACAGGGAGCTGTTCAACCCGATCTCGGTAGGCACCACACGCTACCGCTATCGGGGAGCAGCCATCCCCTCTTCCTGGCCGATCACGGGATGAGAACCACCAACCACGAGGTCCCTTTCCGGGCTTGTGGAGAGCCGGGTGCGGTGCCAAGTCGCATGCCCGGTTCGGGAAGCGGCTCCGGGGAAACGGGCCGGTCGAAAGACCGGAACCGCGCCCCGGGCCGACTTCACCACCGGCCGACCGGGCAGGATGTCCCAGCACTGTCCCAGCCCGGGCGCAGAACGCTGCCACCAGGGCGAGGTTCATGACTTCCTTCCCCGCCGGCGCCCAGGACCGCCGCGGGAGCGCGAGGGAACGGTTGCGTGGGCCCCCATTGCCCGTTGGGCGGACCGGGGCGCCTCTCCACGCGCTGCACATCCCACCCCTCGACGCCACCCCGGGGGCCCCGACAGGGCCTGGGGCGTGGGCCGAGCAGGTGAGTAGTTCGTCACCCCCCGCTGTCGCACGGACGGAGTAGTCCCTCCGTGCTCCCGCTGGCGGCCGGCCGAGCGGCCGGAACGCCGGGGTCCGGCTGTGGCGGCGGCCGGGCCGTAGGGCAGGATGGCAGTCCGTTCGGAATGCGTACATCCGCTCCGACGTAGCTGCGCACAATACGACCTGACAGGCGACAAGGTGACGACACAGCACACACGGCGGCCGGCGGCGGCCCATTCCCTCGCCCTCCACGCTGCGGGGGCGGGACGGTGACCCGGGACCTGGTCCTGCATGACTGGGTGGTGGCCGGCATCGCGCTGGCCTCCGGCTGTGTGGCCGGCCTGGTGCTGCGGGCTCTGATGAAGTGGCTGGGCAAGCACGCGAGCAGGACCAAGTGGAGCGGGGACGACATCATCGTCGACGCGCTGCGCACCATCGTCCCCTGGGCGGCCGTGATCGCCGGGGCCGCGGTGGCCGCTTCGGCCCTGCCGCTCACCGCGCGGATCGGGGGGCTGGTCGACCGGTCCCTGACAGCCGTGCTCATCGTCATCGCGACGCTCAGCGCGGCCCGGGTGGTGGCCGGGCTGGTGCAGTCGGTGGCCGCGTCCCGGACGGGCGTCGCGGCGTCCGCGACCATCTTCGTGAACATCACCCGGATCGTGGTGCTGTCGATGGGCGTCCTCGTGGCCCTGGAGACCCTCGGGGTGTCCATCGCCCCGCTGGTCACCGCCCTCGGGGTGGGCGGTCTCGCGGTCGCGCTGGCGTTGCAGGACACCCTCGCCAACCTCTTCGCGGGTGTGCACATCCTCGCCTCGAAGACGGTCCAGCCAGGTGACTACATCCGGCTCACCAGCGGGGAGGAGGGGTACGTCGTCGACATCAACTGGCGCAACAGCGTGGTGCGCAACCTGTCGAACAACCTGGTGATCATCCCCAACGGCCGCCTGGCCCGGACGAACATGACGAACTACTCCCAGCCCGAGCAGAAACTGTCGATCCTGGTCCAGGTCGGGGTCGGCTACGACAGCGACCTGGAGCACGTGGAGGCGGTCACCCTCGACGTCGTCGACAGCGTGATGGCCGATATCAGCGGCGGCGTGCCCGACCACGAGGCCGCCGTCCGCTTCCACACCTTCGCGGACTCCAGGGTCAACTTCACGGTGATCCTGGGCGTCGGCGAGTTCAGCGACCAATACCGGATCAAGCACGAGTTCATCAAGCGCCTGCACCAGCGGTACCGAACGGAGGGCATCTCGATCCCCGCACCCACGCGCACGGTCTCGCTCCAGCAGGACGGGGCGGGCGCACCGTCGTCCCTCCCGCCGGTGCCGCACCAGTGGGATGCGTCGTCCGAGGTGCTGGCGGACCGGCGGCGGTAGCCGGCGCGGGGGCTAGACGCAATACCGGTGACTTTGGTGGGCTTTGGTCGTTGGGCTGATTGTGCCAAGGCCTGGTCAGGTGAAGTCGGCGGCGGGTGAGCGGTTCTCGGATCGGATCGCGCTCGGGGTGCTGCCCCGTGCGTTCCCGCCGGAGCTCGTGGATGAGGTGATCGCTGAGTGCGGGCGAGTCGAGAAGCGTCATCGGCTGCTGCCCGCGCGGGTGGTCGTGTACTTCGTCCTCGCCATGTGCCTGTTCTCGGGCCAGGGCTACGAAGAGGTCGCGCGCCTGCTCGCCCACGGACTGGAGAGGGAAGGGCGCTGGCAGGGCTCCTGGCGGGTGCCGACGACAGCCGCGATCGGCCGGGCGCGTCTGCGGCTGGGGCCGGAACCGCTACGGGCCCTGTTCGCCCGGGTCTGCCGGCCGGTGGCGACTGTGGAGACGGACGGGGCCTGGTTTCGAGGATGGCGTCTGGTCGCCGTGGACGGCACCACCTTCGACCTTCCCGACACGGCGGCGAACGCGGAGTTCTTCGGCCGGCCGGGAACCTGCCGGGGGCAAGGACGCAGTGCGTATCCGCAGGCGAGGGTCACCGCGCTGGTCGAGTGCGGCACCCACGCCGTGTTCGCGGCCCAAGTCGCACCACTGGCTGTCCACGAGACCGCGCTCGCCCAGGAGTTGTTCGCTTCCCTGACGCCCGGGATGCTTCTGCTGGGTGACCGTGGCTTTCGCGGTCTCGACCTGTGGCGGGCGGCGACCGCGACCGGCGCCGACCTCCTGTGGCAGGCCAAGAGCGACGCCGTCCTTCTGGTCCTGACTACGCTGGAGGACGGCTCCTATCTCTCGCAGATCTTCGCCGCCCGCGACACGAACCGCCGCGCCGACCCAACCCAGGTCCGCATCATCGAGTACACCCTCGGTCGAACGGACGGCGAAACCACTGTCTACCGGCTGGTCACGAGCATCCTCGACCCACAGGCCGCGCCAGCTGCGGAACTCGCCGCCCTCTATGCCCAGCGGTGGGAGATCGAGACCACGCTGGATGAGATCAAGACCCACCTGGGCGGGCCGCGCCTGGTCCTGCGGTCCCAGCACCCGCGCGGCGCCGAGCAGGAGATCTTCGCCTTCCTCCTGGTCCACCACGCACTACGCGACCTCATGCATCAGGCCGCCCGGCAGGTCAGCCACGATCCCGACCGAATCTCCTTCATCCGCACCCTGCGGGTCGCCCGCCGCCACGTCACCGCCCAGGCGGCTAAGAGCTCGGCGGCGGCGTCAAGGGTGGGCGAGATACGGGAGGGGCCTCTGCTATCCAGGGGATCGACCAAGATCTTCCTGAGAGAGCAGAGGCTCAGTCGCCCAGTTTGTCACGGGCGGAACCTATGACGTGTTCGCGCCTGGTCATATCGGTGAGTTAACGCAGGTCATCCCACCCGAGTCGGTGGACGCGGTACTGGACGAGACCGGAGCTCGCGAGCGACGACTTCGGAGCCTCCCCTCCCGCGTGGGGGTGTACTTCGTGCTCGCGCTCGGGCTGTTCGGGCACCTGGGTGCCTGGCTGGTATGGAGCAAGCTCGTGGCCGGACTGGCCGCCCGAGCTCCGCAGCCGTCGGAGAAGGCACTTCGCGATCTGCGTCGCCGAGTCGGCGTGGCCCCGCTCAAGCGGCTGTTCGACGTGCTGGCCGGCCCGCTGGCCCAGCCGTCCACGCCCGGAGTGCGCTACCGCCGCTGGCGCACGGTCGCCTTCGACGGCTGCGGCAGCCTGTCCGTCCCCGACCACGAGCGCAACCGATCCTGGCTCGACCACACCGAGCGCCGCTACGGTCCGGCAGGCTACCCCCGGCTGATGCTCATGACCCTGTGCGAAACAGGCACCCGCGGCCTGATCGCAGCCGCCTTCGGCCCCGCCACCAAGGACGAGACCGACTATGCCCGGGACCTGGTCAACCACCTGACCTCGGACATGCTCCTTCAGGCGGACCGCGCCTTCGACAGCAACGAACTGCTCGCAGACATCGCGGCTCACGGGGCGCAATCTCTGATTCGCGCCACCAGCGTCCGGCGCCCACCGGTGCTGGCGCTGCTGCCCGACGGCTCCTACCTGACTCGGATCGGGGGTCTCCCGCTGCGGGTGATCGAGGCCGAAATCCGCTCCCGCACCGCCGACGGCGGCGACTTCGGCGGGACCCACCGCCTGCTGACCACGCTCGGCAACCACCGCACCGATCCCGCGGACCACCTGGTGCGTCTCTACCACGAGCGCTGGGGTGCGACACGAAGTCGCACGAGATTGAGTGAATTACCTGACAGGAGGATCGGCTTGATGTCGACAGCGTAGTTCCGGGCCAGTGCTCAAGGCCCGTCCCCACTTCGACATGCGTCGCCGGTAACGGCGGGGTGTGAAGCTCGGAGGAGAAGCCCAAGGGCCCCTGTTCCATCCGGGGGTTACAGGCAAGGGGAAGACCGGACGGGTGAACGTGAGTGAACCCCTGACGATGCTTCGTGATCGTGGGCCCCGCCGATGGGTTGTTCCAGCGGGGTGCAGGACTGGCCGTTGAGAAGCGGCAGGCGCCGGCTGAGGACCCATCATCAGCCGGGAGAGCATCGCCGTCCCGGAGTTTAGGGGGCACCCACCCCGGTCGTATCTCACTCGTGTGGAACGTGGAAACCCCGTTGGGGTCCGGACGTGAAGGCGTTCGGTAAGCCGACCGTAAGGAAGGCTCAACTCCCCAGCGGGCACAGGATGACCCAAGAAGCGAACGCCGGTCGCCGAAAGGCAGCGGGAAATCGGGGCAGATGGCCAGCACCTCCGCTGGTCGCCCCGCATAACCGGCCGGATACGGGCTCTGCCCGGACCCGAAAGGGTGCTGACGTGGGTCAGGTGGGCCTGTGAGGACTCGATGGCATCAGCACTGGAACCGAAGGGCAAGTTGGACACCGTGGCGACACCATCATCCGTGGCGGACACCGCCCAGGACGACACCGTCGCCAGGGTGAACGGACCGGAGGGCGACTTCACCGACTGGCAGTCGATCGACTGGCAGGGCGCGGAGGAGGAAGTACGGCGGCCGAGGCAGCGGATCTTCACGGCGTCACAGGCAGGGGACCTCAAAAGGGTCCGTAATCTCCAGAAACTGATGCTCCGTTCCCGTTCCAACACGCTGGTGAGCGTGCGGCGGGTTACGGAGGTCAATGCTGGCCGCAAGACGGCGGGGATCGATGGCCGGGTCGTCCTGCTGCCCCGGGGGAAGGCCGAGTTGGCCGACTGGATGCAGCATCGGGCGGCCCCGTGGAAGCCCTTGCCCGTCAGGCGGGTGTATATCCCCAAGGCCAATGGTCGTCAGCGTGGCCTCGGAATTCCCGTGATCATCGACCGGTGTCTTCAAGCCGTGGCGTTGAACGCGTTGGAGCCCGAGTGGGAGGCGCGGTTCGAGCCGAGGTCCTACGGATTTCGTCCCGGCCGCGGCTGCCATGACGCGATCGGAGCGATCTTCCTGGCCGCCAAGGGCAAGAGCCCGAAGCGCCAGTGGATCCTCGACGCGGACCTGGCAGCGGCGTTCGACCGCATCGACCATGACCACCTCCTCGCCTCCATCGGACAGTTCCCCGCCCGGGGACTGGTCGAGCAGTGGTTGAAGGCGGGAATGATCGACCGCGGTTCCTTCGCTCCGACCGAGGAGGGGGTTCCGCAAGGCGGGATCATCTCCCCCGTGCTGATGAACGTGGCCCTGCATGGAATGGAAGAGGCCGCCGGAGTCCGCTACCGCACCTCCGGCCCCCGTGCCGGTGAACTGGCAGTGGGCTCACCGACCTTGATCAGGTACGCCGACGATCTGGTGGCGCTCTGTCACAGCCGTGACGAGGCCCAGCAGGTCAAGGTACAGCTCGCCGAGTGGCTGGCGCCCAGGGGTCTGAACTTCAACGAGGAGAAGACGCGCATCGCGCACCTCGACGAGGGCTGCGACTTCCTGGGGTTCAACGTCCGCCGCTACCACGGCATGCTGCTGATCAAGCCGAGCAAGGCGGGCGTGCGACGGATCCGGGCACGGCTCACCGCCGAAGTGCTTGCCCTTCGGGGGCAAAACGCGGCGGCTGTGATCGCCAAGCTCAACCCGATCATCCGGGGCTGGGCTGCCTACTATCGGGGCGTGGTCTCCAGCGAGGTGTTCACCTCGCTGGACGACCATGTGTGGCGGCTGGTCTACAAGTGGGCCAGGCACACGCACCCGAACAAGCCGAGGGGCTGGGTCACGGCCCGGTACTTCGGCCGGTTCAACACCTCCAGGCAGGACCGGTGGGTGTTCGGCGACCGGGAGACCGGCCGCTATCTCGCCAAGTTCGCCTGGACCAAGATCGTCAGACACCAGTTGGTCATCAAGGGCGCATCCGTGGACGACCCGGCGCTGACCGAGTACTGGGCCTCACGGCGACGCAGGAACAAGCCTCCGCTGAGTCCGTTCTGGTTGCGTCTGCTCCAGACGCAGCAAGGACGGTGCCCGCTCTGCGGAAGTCTCCTCCTGCACGCCACCCAACAGCCGCAAAGCCCTCAGGAATGGGAGCAGTGGCTGCGGGCGACCCGAACGGCGGTCCGCGAGAACGCGATCACCGTCGAAGCGGGCGCAGGCAGGTCTGACGGTCTCGTCGCCTTCCGACTCATCCATGCCCATTGCCACCGCTGGCGCGGCGGCAATGGCAACAGGGAACCAGCACTTCTGGCTGCCCGTGAGCCTTCAGGGCCTGCTTGAGCCGGATGCCCGGAAAGCGGGCAAGTCCGGTTCTGAGGGGGGTGGGGGGGGGGGGGCCCCCCCCCCACCCCCCCCCAACCCCACCCCCACCCCCGCGCGACCTAACACCCCGCCGCAAGGCCGGGGTCTACGTTGGACAGTCCCCGGGGGGCGGAACCACGGGA